>JBIIJE010000103.1:0-8920 GCA_044234005.1 Chitinophagaceae bacterium
AGCTACTTGGACATACAAGGCTATTTATCGTTTTCAAGATGAGCGCGTTGGGCAATGGAGCGATGAGGTGATTGTGGTGGTGAGCGGCGCAGTATAATTTTAGTCATTCTATAAAGAGCAAAAAGTATTTGGGTATTCAAGCACTTTTTGTATCTGTCTTTGTTGATTCCACAACATGATTTGTGTTTCACGAAAATCGAAATTCATGTTTACAAAAATGTTTGTTGAGGGTACAACCCAAGGCGGTATCTTTAAATAATAAGAGACTGTTGCAAAACTTAATAAGATTAAGAAAAATAGTCAATTGACTTCAAATTTATTTGTTACTCAAATTTTTTATCGCTTCATTATCAAGGAGATAACTCATCGCTAAAAAATTTGAAAGCCTCGAACTTTATTACCAACTGACTTTGCACGGTCTCAATAAACGAATCAGATAACTTTCTTAATAATTAATTTTCAATCCATTATGTAATAAATGAAAATTTGATAATTACTTTTATAAAACCAATTAAAAAATAAAATATGCTCAACCGCAAATTCTTCTTCGATTATACTCGTCAACAACTTTTCAATAAAAAATTAAAGCAATCGCAAGTCGATGGCATGAATGCCATACTTGACGAATGGGAAACAAATTACAATAAATCTGATGATAGATGGCTAGCCTATATGCTGGCAACTACTTTTCATGAAACCGCTGCCACCATGCAGCCTATTGAAGAGTATGGAAAAGGCAAAACACGTCCTTATGGTAAACGTCTTAAAATGGGACGCGATAAAAATGGCAATCGAATACCTTATTCAGATACGAACGAAATATTTTATGGCAGAGGCTTCGTTCAACTTACATGGTACGAAAACTATAAAAAAGCAGGGCAGAAACTAGGTGTCGATTTTATGCATAATGCAAGTGGTGTCATGGATTTAAAAATTGCCACCAAAATTCTATTTGTAGGTATGATCGAAGGCTGGTTTACAGCAAGAAAACTCAAAGATTATTTTTCCCCTACCCAAGAAGATTGGAGAGAAGCGCGTCGGATTATTAACGGCCTCGATAAGGCGAACTTGATAAAGCAATATGCTTTGCATTTTTATGCCGCACTGAGTTACACTAATTAACAATTTGGAAATTGGGTAATTTGGTAACTTGGCAATTTGGCGATTTGGCGATTAATCTCATTTTCAAATTTTCAAATCATCAAATTTTCAAATTAATCTCTCACTCCAAATTTTCAAATCATCAAGTTTCCAAATCAAAATCTGATTTCCAGATTATCTAATTAACTAAATCGTACATTCGCGCATATTTTAAAAAAAATATATGCAATTATCAGAACAAGAAATTATACGTAGAGAAAAATTAGCCGAATTGACTCAATTAGGCATTGATGCTTATCCAGCGGCTGAATTCCCAATTACACATTCAAGCATTTTTATAAAAGAAAATTATAAAGGCGAAGAAAATAAAGCTGATTTTGCAGAGGTAAGCATTGCAGGTCGTGTGATGAGTGTTCGTGATATGGGCAAAGCTAATTTCTGTGTAATTCAAGACGGAGTAGGTCGCTTACAATTATATATTAAGCGAGATGATATTTGTGCGAACGATGATTATACGATGTATGATACAGTTTGGAAAAAACTAATTGATATTGGCGATTTTATTGGTGTAAAAGGTTACATATTTACTACCAAAACAGGTGAAACCTCTTTGCATGTTAAAGAACTCTCCCTACTTTCAAAATCATTGCGCCCTTTGCCAGTTGTTAAAGAAAAAGATGGCGAAGCTTTTGATGAAGTAACCGACCCTGAGTTTCGCTACCGTCAACGATATGCAGATTTGATCGTAAATCCTGGTGTAAAGGAAACTTTTATTAAACGAACAAAAATGATGAATTCCATCCGTGAATTCTTGAATGATTTAGGTGCGCTTGAGGTGGAAACCCCCGTTTTGCAAAGCATTCCAGGTGGCGCTGCCGCCAAGCCTTTTATCACACACCATAATGCCTTGGATGTGCCATTTTATTTACGAATTGCGAACGAGCTTTATTTGAAAAGATTAATTGTAGGTGGCTTTGATTTTGTATATGAATTTAGTCGCAATTTCCGTAACGAAGGTATGGACCGAACACATAATCCTGAATTTACCATTCTTGAATTTTATGTTGCTTACAAAGATTATTTCTGGATGATGAATCAAACAGAAAAATTGCTTGAAGAAGTAGCTTTAGCAAGTAATGGCAAAACGCTGTTACAAGTAGGCGATAAAGAAATCGAATTTAAAGCACCTTATAAGCGTATCAGCATTTTTGATGCTATTCAAGAACATACACAAATTGATGTAAGCGAAATGAATGAGGAAGGCTTGCGTGATGTTTGCAAAAAACTTAGTATTCACGCAGATGCAAGTTGGGGCAAAGGGAAATTGATTGATGAGATATTTGGTGAAAAATGCGAAGCAAACTACATACAACCTACTTTTATAACTGACTATCCTATAGAGATGAGTCCTCTTACAAAAAAGCATCGCAGTAAAGAAGGTTTGGTAGAACGATTTGAATTAATGATAAATGGTAAAGAAATTGCAAATGCGTATTCTGAATTAAATGACCCGATTGACCAGCGTGAACGTTTTGAAGAGCAAACTAAACTAATGGAACGCGGCGATGATGAAGCCATGTTTATCGATTACGACTTCTTGCGAGCGCTAGAATATGGAATGCCGCCAACTTCAGGAATTGGAATTGGCATTGACCGTCTTGCAATGCTTATGATGAATGAACATAGTATTCAAGATGTGCTATTTTTCCCACAAATGAGACCAGAAAAAGCCTAGTTTATTGTAAGACATTACATAAATCCTTTAAGCTAATTTTAAAGTTTAAAAATTATTTCAACCCATCATGAACAAGATAGCTTATACAATACTTTATGTCTAAGATGTTGAAAAATCTATTTCGTCTTATGAAAATGCCTTCGGCTTCACGCGCAAATTTATTGCGCCTGAAAATGATTATGGCGAGTTACTAACTGGCGATACAACCTTATCTTTTTGTCGTATTGACTTAGCGAAGTCTAACTTAAAAGATGGTTTTAATGAAAGTGATTTATCACAAAAGCCTTTCGGCATTGAAATTGGCATTGTTGCAGTGAATGTTGAAAAATGTATTTCACAAGCAATCGAAGCTGGCGCTACTTTAACAGAAGCGTCAAAAGAAAAGCCTTGGGGACAAACAGTTGCCTATTTGCGTGATTTAGATGGATTTCTTATTGAAATTTGCACAGCGATATCTAACAAGTAATATAACCCACAACTTGATTTAATGATAGATGGTGGATTGATTTTAAATTACCTGATTCATACGTTTGATGCTTTAGATAGTAATCTGCAATACAAGCCCAAATGAATACATTAGGCTTTCGTATTGACTCTGACGAACAAATAGAAAGTGACCAATCAGCACATTCACTCGCCGAAATACCTGTACTAAATCTCAAAAATTATTTCAGAGCATTTTATAACCTTGTCATCGAAAAAACAAATTAATCCTCACTAACTCCAGCAGATTGGCAAAGAACCGTTTCCATTTCAACAAAAAGCATTGGACCAAAAGTAAAACGATTAAGCAAGCAGGAAAAAGAACTTCTACTTCAAAGCGGACGAGAAGGTTTGCAACAATATTTACAATCACATCATGATTTATTGCAGAAGTAGCTTAATTTTAAACCTTGTTTACAAGTAAAAATATTACCCCAAAGCAATTAGCAATCTTTTTAGCGTTTGCAATTTCATTTTCATGCGGAATACTAATCTTTATTTTTACAAAAAAAATCAAGTTGGCATTACTTGGTTTAATTACCATTTATGCTATTTCCTATTTGTCTATCGATTATGCAATTAACCAATTTATATACCGAAAAATTAAATTGATATATAAATTTATTTCGCAAACAAAAGCAACACAACGAGAAGAATTCTATGCAAACGAAATCTTACCACAAAAAACGCTCGAAAATGTAAACGAAGATGTTGAAAGGTGGGCTATTGAAAGCAAACAAGAAATTGAACGTTTACAAAGCAATGAAGCATTTCGAAGAGAATTTTTAATGAACTTAGCCCATGAGTTGAAGACACCTATTTTTTCTGCACAAGGGTTTATTGAAACTTTATTAGATGGTGCTAAAGATAATCCTGCCATTGCCCAATCGTTTCTTGAAAAAGCGGCAAAAAGTATCGATAGGCTTTCCGATTTAGTAAAAGATGTTGACCAAATTTCTAAGCTTGAATCCAATGAATTCCCTTTAGTGAAAAGCAATTTTTTTATGCAAGATTTAGTGCGAGATGTATTCGATGAATTATCGCAACAAGCAAAAGAGAAAGGCATTTCTTTATCGATAAAAAAAGGCTGCGAGATTCCTATAGCCGTATATGCAGATAAAATGCGCATCAAACAAGTAGCAACCAACTTGATAATTAATTCTATCACCTATGGTAAACTTCAAGGAGAAACTACCGCAGGCGTTTATCATGTAGATGGGCGACATATCTTAATTGAAATTACAGATAATGGTATTGGTATTGCAGAGGACAGAGTGAATCGAGTTTTCGAAAGATTTTACCGCACAGATCAAGCGCGCTCACGAAATGCAGGTGGAACTGGGCTTGGACTTGCCATCGTAAAGCATATTATTGAAGCACACGGGCATTCAGTCACTTGCAGAAGTAAATTAGATGTTGGTACTAGTTTCGCCTTTACATTAGACACGGCATAAAAAAACTCGCCTTTTTCAAGACGAGTTTTCAACTTAAATTTAGTGATTAAACTATTCAGCTGCTGGAGTTTCAGCTTCTGGTGCTGTTGTTTCTTCAACAGGCGCATCAGCTACTTCTTCTACCTTTTTAATCGTTGGCTGAATTTTTGAAGCAGCCTTATGCTTTCGATGAGAAGCTTCACGCTCGGCAACTAATTTCTCATGATCAATATTCCATGTTTCAAATTTTTGCATAGCTGTTTCCTCGCTAAACAAACCTAATTTAACGCCACGCATTAGATGTTTCAAGTACAACACGCCTTTGAACGAAAGAATTCGATTCACTGTATGTGTAGGTTGAGCACCTTGTGACAACCAATACAATGAGCGTTCGCGGTTAATTTGAATAGAAGCAGGAACCGTTAATGGGTTGTACGTTCCTAACTTTTCGATGAATTTGCCATCACGACGTGAGGCAGAATTTGCTACTACAATAAAGTAGTAAGGTCTCTTTTTAGCGCCATGACGCTGTAGTCTGATTTTTGCTGACATAAATAATAGAAATTATTTTTGTTAAGGTTAAAAAATATTGAGGTGCAAATGTAAACCTAAAATTGCCAATTCTTGGATGCTCTCATTACTTTTTTATTTTTTTATACAAGAATTATCGATTTACTATAGCAATAGGTTTATTTTTGGTGTTTTATGATTCGATTCCTAACGCATTTTGGCAAGTATCTTTTAATGTTAAGAGGTATGCTCTCGCGCCCAGAGAATGCAAAAGTTTATTGGAAAGAATTTATTCATCAATGTTATGAAATTGGCATTGGCTCATTTTGGATTGTATTTGTAATTTCTGTGTTTCTGGGAGCGGTTACAACAGTTCAAACTGCCTATCAATTAGTAAGTCCTTTGGTGCAAAAATATGTAATTGCACAAATCATCCGCGATAGTACATTTTTAGAGTTATCGCCAACAGTTGTTTGCATTGTATTAGCAGGTGTGGTAGGCTCTAAAATCGCATCAGAATTGGGCAATATGCGGGTAAGTGAGCAGATTGATGCACTAGAAATCATGGGAATTAATAGTAAAAATTATTTAATACTACCTAAAATAATCGCTTCACTTATTGTAATTCCATGCCTTATCTCAATTTCTATGTTTTTAGGTATTTGGGGTGGCTATTTGGCAGGTACATTCAGCGGCATCTTGAGTGAACAGCAATTCAAACAAGGCCTCGTGATGGATTTCGTTCCTTTTAACCTTGCATTTGGGCTTATCAAGTCATTGACTTTTGCCTTTATTATTTCTAGCGTTTCTGCCTATTATGGCTATCATGTGCAAGGTGGAGCGCTTGAAATTGGTCGTTCTTCCACCACTTCAGTTGTAGTGAGTTGTATTCTGATACTTTTTGCCGATTATGGCCTTGCTGCAATACTCTTATAATTTTTTTACCACACAAACCGCAACTGCATGATAGAAGCAAAAGCAATAAAAAAACAATTTGGCGACAAGATAGTCCTACAAGATGTGAGCTGCAAAATGGAAAGTGGTAAAGTAAGTTTAATTATTGGCGCAAGTGGTAGTGGTAAAACAGTATTTATGAAGTGTCTAGTAGGCCTCATCAAGGTTGACGAAGGAAGTATATCTTACGACAATCATGACTTTGTTAACATGGATGATAAAGAGCGCAAAGAATTACGAACACAAATTGGCATGCTGTTTCAAGGTTCCGCCTTATTCGATAGCCTAACCGTTGAGAAAAATGTAATGTTTCCGCTTGATATGTTTACGCAAAAAAGCTTTTCAGAAAAAAAGAAACGAGTGAATGAAGTTTTGGATCGAGTTAATTTAAAAGACGCTAACCATAAATTCCCAGCTGAAATTAGTGGAGGCATGAAAAAACGTGTAGCATTAGCAAGAGCCATTGTATTAAATCCTAAATATTTGTTTTGCGATGAGCCCAATTCTGGCCTCGACCCACAAACATCACTTGTCATTGATAGACTGATTATGGAAATGACAAAAGAATATAATATTACCACCGTGATGAATACACACGACATGAATACAGTAATGGAAAGTGGCGATCACATCATATATCTGCACCAAGGCATTAAACGTTGGGAAGGCAGTAACAAAGAAATTATTTTCTCTAAAGATGAAAAATTAAATGAATTTATTTTTGCATCAGATTTTTTACGACATGCCAAGCAATCTAAAATGAATTCTTAAACTATTTACACGGCAAAATTGATAATTATTGAATTGAAATTTGCCAATTGTCATTTACATTTGCGCCACAAAAAACTAGTTTCCATATGAACTTACACGAATATCAAGCAAAAGAACTTTTAAAAAAATATGATGTACCAGTTCAAAATGGTATCGCATGCGTATCCGTCGAAGAAGCACTAGCCGCCTACAAAGACATTAGCGAACGCACCAATTCTCGTTTTGTAGTGATGAAAGCACAAATACACGCAGGTGGGCGAGGAAAGGGTACTTACATCGAGGTTCCCACACAACATGGAGTACAAGTAGTTAAAAGCGAAGACATGGCACGCGAAGTAGCAACCAATATGATTGGCAATACGCTTGTGACTTTGCAAACTGGAGCCGAAGGAAAAAAAGTAAGCAAAATTTTTATGGCTGAAGATGCTTACTACGAAGGCGAATCTGCGGTTAAAGAATTTTACCTTTCAATATTACTCGATCGTTCTACCAAAAAGTATGTATTTATGTACAGTACCGAAGGTGGTATGAATATTGAAGATGTGGCACATAATACACCTGAAAAAATATTTAAAGAATGGATTGCGCCAGGATCGCGATTAATGCCGTTCCAAGCGCGCAAAATTGCATTCAACCTAGGTTTGAGCGGTGAGGCATTTAAAAGTTGTGTAAAGTTTGTCACTAATTTATATGATGCATTCATGGGTCTAGATTGTGATATGCTTGAAATCAATCCTTTGTTCAAAACCAG
Organism: Chitinophagaceae bacterium; assembly: GCA_044234005.1. Taxonomy (GTDB): domain Bacteria; phylum Bacteroidota; class Bacteroidia; order Chitinophagales; family Chitinophagaceae; genus OLB11. The sequence continues at coordinate 7,739 of JBIIJE010000103.1, forward strand.
CGACAACAAACTCATCGCAGTGGATTGCAAAATGAACTTAGAGGACAATGCACTCATTCGTCATAAGGATTTGGCATTGTTGCGTGATAAAAGCGAAGAAGATCCAACAGAAGTAGAAGCAAGCGAAAGTAATTTGAATTACGTAAAATTAGATGGCAACGTAGGTTGTATGGTAAATGGTGCTGGCTTGGCTATGGCTACCATGGATATGATTAAATTAAGCGGTGGCGAACCTGCTAACTTCTTAGATGTGGGTGGTGGAGCCAATGCTACAACTGTAGAGGCAGGCTTCCGTATCATTTTAAAAGACCCTAATGTAAAAGCTATTTTAATTAATATTTTTGGCGGAATTGTTCGCTGCGACCGTGTAGCACAAGGTGTCGTTGACGCTTATAATGCGATTGGCGAAATAAAAGTGCCGGTTATTGTTCGCTTACAAGGAACCAATGCTGAAGCAGCAAAAGAACTTATCGAAAAATCGGGCTTAAAAGTGCAAAGTGCAATTTTATTAAGCGAAGCAGCCGAATTGGTGAATAAGGCAGTAGCGTAAAAAGTAAATTAGTAAATATGAAAAAGCGAATCTGGAAAGGTTTGCTTTTTTTTATCAAAGTATGTCCTTCCCTAGGAGTTCAATAATTCGCTGTTTGTCCCTAACTTGATTTTCCAAAATTTGAACCTTCTCAAGTAAAAATTTGTTTTGAATACTTAGAAAGCCCGCATCTTCTAAGCAAAGATTACTTGAGATTTTACAAAAAGAAGGTGAATAAATATCTAAAAAATTAAATGATAATGCTTTTGAAATTGAAATAAGTAAATCAACATCTAACGATTTTCTTTTTACTATACTATCGATGTTTTGCCTACTTTTATTAATTCTTCTGGCTAATTCGCTTCTATTAATACCACTTTCAACTATCTTAGAAGAAATAATTGAACCAATATGTATATTTTCGACAAACATTTGCTTGCGAAATTGATTGGATTCAGATGGCAATTATTAAATAATTGCAAAATATTATTTTAAATTACTACATTTTTATTTGCTTTTTTAAAATAATAATTTAATTTCAACTTATAGAAATGGGCATTTTCTTACCCCAAATTTAATTGATTAATTGGGATTGGTTTGGATAAAATCATATTGTATATCACAGTATGAAAGAGTTGTGATTTATCATTGAT
>JBIIJE010000104.1:0-8874 GCA_044234005.1 Chitinophagaceae bacterium
GGGAAATCCACGCAATAAAAATGAAAATCTACGAGCCTTACTCTTCAAAGGTATCACAATAAAGAATGAGATAAAATACAGTTGCACGTATCGATTTGCCACGCGCGATGAAGTGAAAAATTACGATGCTAATGAGATGATAAAATTAGTTGAGCTTCATCTGAAAAATAGTTTTGATATTTTAACCTTGTTTGAAACGGAAGAAGAAACTATCATTGAGAAATTACCTAATCAAACTTGGCGAATACGAATCGTAAACGCTTCGCATTCTACAGAACAAAATCTTAGACACAATAATCAAAAAAATGTAAGTATTGAGTCGGTTATAAAGCCCTATTTAGTGAAGCTAGGAATCAGCAATCCCAATGGTATTATTCTAAAAAATGCGCAAGACAAATTCCGGCAAATTAATCATTACATCGAAATATTAAAACCCTTGTTTGAACAGTTGCCAAATAAGCAACTACGTATTGTTGACATGGGTTCTGGTAAAGGATATTTGACATTTGCCTTATTCGATTATTTACAAGCCAAGAAACAATACACCGTTTCTATTACAGGTATAGAACAAAGAAAAAATCTGGTTGATTTATGCAATCAAATTTCTATTGAAAGTAATTTCGAGCAGCTAAATTTTATAGCAGGTGATATTGATACTTATCATGAAAACAACTTCAATATCATGATAGCTTTGCATGCTTGCGATACAGCAACTGATGATGCAATTGCAAAGGCTATTGAACAAAATGCACAACTTATAGTGGTAGCTCCTTGTTGCCACAAACAAATCAGGAAAGAAATGGAAAAGTCTAACGTGGAAAATGAAATGAAGCCCTTATTGAAACATGGTATTTTTATGGAGCGACAAGCAGAAATGATCACGGATACATTGAGAGCCTTATACTTAGAACTCTATGATTACAAAACTAAAGTTTTTGAGTTTGTGAGCGACATACATACACCCAAAAACATTATGATTACTGCAGAAAAACGCACGCATAATTTTCAATCAAAAAAAGTCATCAAAACACAAATAGATAACTTAAAAAAACAATTTGGCATAGAAGAACACCATCTGGAGAAGATATTAAAACTATAAAGCAATAGCTTCTAATCTTATATTAAAATGTGTTAAAAGGCGCCGATATTAAAACCGCCACGAATTATTGGTAAATTACTATATGGCGAATTCTTATCTTGGACAATATCATACAATCCGCGTAGTACAAAAGCTACATTCTCATTGACAGGCAATACCAAACCTATCCCCGTAAGGCAGGCTGGAACCTGCAATTTTTTATTGGTAAATTTGTACTTCCCAGTGCTAACTCCATTTGCGTCCATATCAAAACTGGTTTCATAATAATTATAATTAATTAATTCAGGCTCACATTGCAGAAAGATATTACGTGAAATAAAATAGCGAGAAAATACCGAAACTGAAGTGGAGGTGAATGCGATTTTCTCCTTTTCAAAAACGGCTTCGTTTCTCAAATTATTATATTCAATATTTATTTTCGAATAACTTAGCGTACTGCTTAATCCAAGTATCAATCTTCTCCCAAACCGATAACCCAAACTACCTGATACGAATATATTGTAACCTTTTTGAGAAGTAATATCTTGCTGGTCAATAAAATCCAACCCCATATCCAGACCGTACACCAGCCTTTCTGGATTAAACCCTCCTGATTCAGTATCATAAAATGGCCAAGCCTGTTGATTACTCTTTTGCCTTCCTTTGGAAAATCCGGTAATAGCAATTAATAATGCAAAAATAAGAACTAGGTATGCCCGCATAAAAAAATTTATGTAAAGTTAGGTGAAAAGCGAAAATCAAACATTTTTTCTAAACTATATTTGACACATGAAGATAGAAGAACTATATCAACTCTATTTAGAATATCCGAATGTACAGACAGATACTCGCAAATTGCAAGCTGGCGATATCTATTTTGCGCTTAAAGGTGATAACTTCGATGGTAACAAATTTGCAGAAGCTGCTTTAAAGCAAGGCGCATCTTATGCGATTATTGATGATAGTACCTATAAATTTTCAGACAATTGCATTTTGGTGAAAGATGTCTTAAACACGTTACAATCATTAGCAGCTTATCATAGAGCTCAACTAAAAATTCCTTTTATAGCAATAACAGGCAGCAATGGAAAAACCACCACTAAAGAATTGATTTACACAGTGTTATCAAGTACCTATAAAACTTATGCAACCGAAGGGAATTTAAACAACCACATTGGTGTTCCGCTCACGATTTTAAAAATTAAATCCGACGCTCAAATCGCAATTATTGAAATGGGCGCAAATCATCAAAAAGAAATAGAATCTTATTGTTTAATCGCCAAGCCAACACATGCAATTATTACAAACTGTGGGAAAGCTCATCTTGAAGGATTTGGGGGTATTGAAGGTGTTCGAAAAGGCAAAGGGGAACTTTTTGATTTCATGCGAATGACTAAAGGTATTATTTTTAGAAACACTGATTTAGATTATTTGCTAGCTATGTCACATGGTATTGCGCATCAAATAACTTATGGTACATACGAAGGGCAGTATCGAGGTAAGGCCATTATGCAAAATGACTTTTTGCATGTCGCCATACTTAATCACCAAGCGGAAACACTTATCAGCACGAATCTTGTAGGTGAATATAATTTTGCGAATGTTATGTCAGCTGTTGCAGTTGGCAGAGAGTTTTCAATAGGCATTGATGATATCAAAAAAGCGATAGAATCTTATAAACCCAGCAATAGTCGTTCGCAATTGATACAAATGGGCAGTAACGTGATAATTCTTGATGCGTATAATGCAAATCCAAGTAGTATGCAATTAGCTATTCACAATTTTGCTTCGCGAGATTATCCTAACAAAGTAGTCATGCTTGGCGCCATGAAAGAGCTTGGGGCCGAAAGTATAGCCGAACATGAAAATATTATTAAGCAATTAAATGAGAATAACTGGAATCATGTTGTGTTAGTTGGAGGAGATTTCGAAATGGTAAAACATGAATACTTGTACTTTCAAGATGCAGATGAAGCTCGAGTATGGTTTCAACAACAATCATTTCAAAATACAGCCATTTTAATAAAAGGTTCTCGGGCCTATACCATGGAAAAAATAATTCAATAAACTAATCATGTTAAGCAAAATAAAATTTGAAAAGCCGAAAGACTACTTGGTAGGCGCCATGGGTGCATTCGCATTGCTGTACTTAATTAACCCAAGCGCTGGCGTTTTTGAAATCATACCCGACAATATTCCTCTAGTTGGGAATTTAGATGAAGGACTTGCCACGACTCTCCTACTTTCTTGCTTGAATTACTTCGGATATAATTCCGTGCAACTTTTTAAAAAATAAAACAAAATATTATAAAAGTAACTCATCGCTCGTTTTGTGGTGTTTTCTAAAATTCAAAACATTTAAATTTACCTATGCTTAAAATTGGAATTACAGGTGGAATTGGAACAGGTAAAAGCACAGTTTGCAAAATCTTTGAAATTTTGCAAATTCCAATTTACTATGCTGATTATGAAGCCAAGTTTTTATATGATAATAATCCAATATTAAAAAGTCAACTCATTCATCATTTTGGGGAAGGCATTTATGCAGAAGGTAAATTCAATCGGAATGCCTTATCAGAAGTTGTTTTTTCAAACGAGGATAAACTTCAATTATTGAATACGATTGTGCATCCTATCGTTTTACAACATGGAAAAAATTGGTTTGAAAAACAAAAAGCTCCATTCGCGATTAAAGAAGCAGCTTTACTTATTGAATCTGGCTCTTACCATCAATTAGACGCTCTAATTCTTGTTCAATCACCGTTAGAACTTCGCATTAAGCGTGTTATGCATCGTGATGAAGTAAATGAAAGTGCTGTTAAAGCTAGAATAGCTAAACAAATGCCGGAAGAGGAAAAAATTAAATTCGCTCAGTATGTTATTCAGAATGATGAGAAACAATTATTGATTCCACAGGTTCAAAAAATTTACAACTCCATTATCTCCCTTAAAAAAATATAGAAAATCTTGCGAATTTCAATTTCTTTTTGTTGCTTAGTGCTATGGCAAAATTATCACATTTAGCAAATACTCTCATACCATCTGAAATCATAAAATTAGGGAATGAAATCAATGACAAAATTAAAGCCGGGAACAAAATTTACAACTTCACAATTGGTGATTTTGACCCGAGTATTTTCCCGATTCCCCAAGCCTTAGAAGATGAAATAGTAAAAGCTTATCAAACTCATAAGACGAATTACCCCCCAGCTAATGGCATTGCACCTTTGCGTGAAGCTGTTGCAAATTTTATTAAAAATAAACAAGGACTCGAATACAACCCCAACGAGTTTTTAATTTCTGGTGGTGGTCGCCCACTTATATACGCGGCCTATCGAACTATTTGCGATAGAGGCGAAAAGATAATTTATCCTGTACCATCATGGAATAATAATCACTACACACATTTTGTGGATGGAGAGCATTGCATGATTGAAACGACGGCTTCCAATAATTTTTTGCCAACCGCGGAAGAACTAATTCCGCATTTGGGAAATGCCACATTACTAGCTTTATGTTCGCCACTCAACCCAACAGGCACACTTTTCACCAAAGAACAATTGTCAAAAATTTGCGAAGCAGTAATTGAAGAAAACAAAAAAAGAGATGAATCGCAAAAACCGTTATTCATTTTATATGATCAAATCTATTGGACATTAACCTATGACGGTGCTGTACATTACGACCCAGTTAGTCTTTTCCCCGAATTACGAGATTACACAATTTTTATTGATGGAATAAGCAAATCATTTTGTGCGACAGGTGTGAGAGTTGGATGGGCTTTTGGACCTCAGTTAATCATTGATAAAATGAAGGGTATATTAAGCCATATTGGAGCATGGAGCCCAATGGCAGAGCAAGTTGGAACCGCTGCTTTTTTACAACAAACTTCAATGGTAGAAAGTTCATTGGAACATATTAAAACAGACATTCATCAGCGCCTGAAGCTTATCTACCAAGGATTTATGCGTCTGAAAAAGGATGGATATGCAGTAGATGCAATTGCACCACAAGCTGCAATGTATTTGACCATTCGATTTAGTTTGAAAGAAAAAATATTGAATGGGGATACTATTCATCACACGAGTGAAATAACAAGTTTTATACTAAATCAAGCGAATATTGCGATAGTGCCGTTCTCAGCATTTGGTGCTGATAGCGAAAGTGAGTGGTACCGATTGAGTGTAGGAACATGCAACATGAATGAGATACCTAATGTTATTCTTAATTTAAAGAAGGCGCTTGATTATTTGAAATAAAAGAACAAATTGAATTTGGTATCCTAATCGATAAGGTAATAATTTTTCAATTACTTAATAGGCTTTTCAACAGGGGCATTCCCTTGTTTCAAATCTATTGCTTTGATGATATCTTCTTGCATTAACCAAGATTGTCCATCCCAACTCAACCCATCATATGTACCATCAGGTATGTAAGTATAACGTTTTGCATCGTCACCAATTTGAGATTCACAATGATCCATAATTATTTGTTGTAATTCTTTATCATAGTTTAAAGTAACTTTTGATCCTTTTTGATATTCAAAAATAAAACGCATAGGTCGTTTACGTTTGCCCCTTTCAATGGTATTGAATAAAGGTGCGCCAAATTGAGATTGTCCTTGACTATTGAAACCAAAAACTTCAATAATTTTCTTCTCACTATTGAGTCCATTGCCATTCCAGCCTAATAAAAAGTAAATAGGCTGTCCCGCAATTTCTTTTTTGAGTATATTATAATACAAACATCCCAACCATCGTGTACCTTGAAAAGTAGAATCTTCGGCACCACGAACAATTTGATCAGATACATCCACTAGCGGAATAAAAGACATGTCACTCAGCTGAATGGCACCATAATATCGCCTTTCAATTTCGCTCCTAATTATTTCCCACGTATAAATCTTAAATGTATTATCAGGTGAAGTTAAAATGCTCATTTTCTCTTTCAATTTGGGAAATGCGTATGTAAATGACTCTTTCATTTTTATCATGCGCTTAAAGGTTTGAATAAAAGCATAGCTGCCTGCTACTCTATCTTCGGACATACCACTGTTATACATACTATCCGCTAAATAGGCAAGACTGTCTTCAATCGCTTGAATAGGCGTCAATTTTTCAAATGGCACATCATGTATTGGCTTTCGTTCAGGGTTGAACGCTACCAAACCATCTTGGGCATTTGCTTGCGTCAACGCCAAAAATGACATCAAAACAGTTATTCCTACTAAAAAAAATCTTCTTTTTAATTTAAAGTTCTGACAAAATGAAAAGTTCAACATAGAAACAAATTTAGTTGAATTTTGAAGTTAATCATCTAACATAGTAAAAGAACTTGTTAATTCTTAGTTCAAAAAAAATAATTGAATTAAAAATATTGACAACTCATGTGAAGCAATACTAATATATTTGCCGAAATTTTATGAGCATGAATAAGGGGCCTATTTCGCAATTTATTGAACACAATTATCGCCATTTTAATGCTGCAGCGCTAATGGACGCAGCTAAAGGTTATGAAACACATTTGCTAGAAGGTGGTAAAATGATGATTACTCTTGCTGGTGCGATGAGTACTGCAGAGTTAGGTATTTCTTTAGCAGAAATGATAAGACAAGATAAGGTGCAAATCATTTCATGCACGGGAGCCAATCTAGAAGAAGATATCATGAATTTAGTGGCTCACTCTCATTACAAGCGTGTGCCTAATTATCGCGATTTGAGTCCACAAGAAGAGTGGGATTTACTTGAAAATCACTATAACCGTGTGACAGATACTTGTATTCCGGAAGAGGAGGCTTTTAGACGTTTACAATCTCATATTCACAAGATTTGGAAAGATGCTGATAAGAGCGGCGAAAGATATTTTCCGCATGAGTTCATGTATAAAATGCTATTAAGTGGTGTTCTTGAGCAATATTATGAAATTGACCCGAAGGATAGTTGGATGCTAGCTGCTGCAAAAAAGAACATTCCGATAGTGTGTCCAGGCTGGGAGGATAGTACAATGGGTAATATTTTTGCGTCTTACATCATTAAAAATGAATTAAAGGCAAGTACCATGAAAAGCGGAATTGAATATATGGTGTGGCTTGCCGATTGGTATCGTAAAAATAGCGAAGGTAAAGGTGTTGGGTTTTTCCAAATTGGTGGCGGTATTGCAGGCGATTTTCCGATTTGTGTTGTACCCATGATGTACCAGGATTTAGAATGGCATGATGTTCCTTTTTGGAGTTACTTCTGTCAAATATCTGATTCAACCACATCTTATGGTTCTTATAGCGGAGCTGTTCCGAATGAAAAAATAACTTGGGGCAAACTAGACATTACCACGCCAAAATTCATTGTAGAAAGCGACGCCACCATTGTAGCGCCATTAATATTTGCATGGATATTGGGGCAATAACTATATTTTTAATGTACTTTTGTCCATCTGTCTCATATTTCCCTTCTAAAAAAGAACGTCACTACATACTTTACTGTCAAATCAAACTAAGTATTAAATCTCATATTTATTATCTGCTTTTTGTAACCTTATATTTATTACCTGCTTTTTGTAATAATTATAAAACATTAGAAATGATAAGGGTTTTTATTAATGAAGAGTTTAAGACAGTTGTATTTCATCCATCTTTAAAAATGAAATATGCAATTTCCAATTTTGGTCGTCTAGTTAGTTATACTGAAAATATTGAAAATGGTACTGTTCTCAAAGGGAGTCTGGTAGATGGCTATCGAACATTCAGGTACAAATTACGTGTAGAGGGAAAATTAAAATCTCAAACTGTATTTTTATACAAGGTTTTAGCGCAGTTATTTATTCCCAAGGATTCGGAAGATCAAATACATGTTATACACTTGGACAGAAACAGAAGCAATGATAATTTAAGTAATTTAAAATGGGTAAATTCTGTAGAAAAAATGGATCATTATAAATCAAGTCCATTTGTGATTGAAGCGAGAAAAAAGAATTCAGAAAAATGGAGAAATGGGAATGGTCATAAATTAACGACAACACGCGTCATTTTATTAAAAAGAATATTGGCTGATGTTGAAAAAAAACCACGAATGAAAATGTTAGCTAAACAATTTGGAATCAGCGAAATGCAACTTTATAGAATTAAATCTGGAGAAAACTGGGGGCATATTAAGGTCTAAAAAAACCTTGCTTATAAAATAATGTAAAAAGAATTTTGAAAAATGTTTGAAACGATTAGCTACCTGGTTGGAAAGTTGGTGTCAAGAGTAAATTGACTGGACTATTCTTTTCATATTCGCTCGCTCTGTACTTTTGGGAGCTTATTTTGAATGTATAAAAGCAAACTTCTTTAAAACATCAAATTCGATCAATAAAATTAAATTTCTTGCAAAAAGAATTAAAAAAACCTCTCTAGCACATCAGGGCTCAAGAATTTATTCGATAATGTATGGTTATCCGTAAAGTTACCTATAATCTTTTCCTCTTCAGCCTTAGCATAATAATAATTTCATCTACACCACTTTTATCCAAAATCACACATGAAGACACTAGTTCCATACCTAAATTCGCCCTTGCTCAAAGAACGGATAAAAGTTTGGCTAAGATTTCAATATTTTTATATACCTCAAATCTCAGGCCGTATCTTGTACCCATGTGTTATAGGTAAGCCCCAAATCCCCACACAGAAAACATTACCATACCTACCAACCCTTTGTAAAAATTAAAAGAGGTGCATCTCACGCTTTAAAGCCACGCAATGCACCACATTTAATTTTTACAGCGACATCTAATCCAAGCTCATCGAAAGTACATTATTCTAT
>JBIIJE010000022.1:0-28231 GCA_044234005.1 Chitinophagaceae bacterium
CACTTGTTGCTGTACAACTATTTGCATCAGTTACAGTTACGGTAAATGTTCCGGCATTCAATCCATTAAACACATTACTGTTTTGATTGGCAGCACCAATATTGTATTGATACGCAATCGTACCACCCGAAGCAGTCACTGTTAAAGAACCATCACTGCCCGGAACGCAAGTTGGGATTGTATTGGTCACAGCATTTATGGCTAAAGCACTTGGTTGTGTAATATTTACAAGGGATGTTATGGTACATGAATTAGCATCAGTCACTGTAATGGTATAAGCGCCTGCCACCAAAGAAGTAAAAGTTCCCGAACTATTGGTAATATTACCCGGCATCAAGTTGTACGATAAAGTACCTGTTCCTCCTGTTGCAGTTAGCCCAATAGATCCATTGGTACCCGCGTGACAAGTTACAGGAGAAATAGTCGGTGCATTCCAATTGATAAGTATAGGTTGCGAAATATTAACTACCGAAGATTTAGTACAGTTATTTGCATCTTTCATCGTCACGGTATAAGTTCCAGCAACTAAGGAAGTAAACGAGCCTGTTGCGTTATTGATATTACCTGGCATGAGATTATAGGATAAAGAGCCTGTTCCACCAGTAGCAGTAATTTCCATCGAAGCATTAGAGCCAGCATGGCAAGAAACATTTAGAAGTGTCGTTGTATTCCATACGATTGCACTTGGCTGCGCAATGTTAAGCGAAGTAGTCATGGTACAATTATTTGCATCTTTAACTGTAATGGTATAAGAACCAGCAATCAAACTTCCAAACACACCCGTTGCACTATTTATATTACCTGGCATTAAATTGTAAGAAAGTGTTCCTGTTCCCCCTATTGCTGTTTGTGTGATTGAACCATTTGTTCCAAGATGACAAGAAACATTTACCAGTGTAGGCGTATTAAAACTAATGGCACTTGGCTGCGTAATGTTAATTGTAGTAGACTTCGTGCAATTATTTGCATCCTTGGCCGTTATGGTGTAATTGCCTGCGCTTAAATTATTATACACCCCATTTAAACTTGATACATTTCCTGGCTCCAGCGTATAGGATATAGTTCCTGTACCCCCTGTTGCAGTTTGGATGATAGATCCTGTGATACTGCCATTGCAAAGTATAGGCGTTAGGGTGGGGCTATTAAAATTAATTGCTAACGGCTGAGTTACTGTCAATATAGTTGTAATTGTACATCCACTGCCATCATTGGCTTGCACAGTATAAACATTAGCTGTTAGAGAGTTAAAATTACCAAGTGTTGAATTGATATTCCCGGCTTGCAAATTATAATTAATTATACCTATTCCTCCTGACGCATTCACTTGTAAGCTGCCATTGTTACCCAAATTACAAGTTGTGTTTGAAACATTAATTGAATTCCAAACTAAAGTATTCGAGATAAGTAAGTTTACAATCGTAGTGGCTGTACAATTATTGCCATCTGTTGCTGTGATCGTGTAATTTTGAGATGATAAATTGATAAAATTTCCACTCCCAGATTGTGTCGCACTTGGAGAAATAGAATAGCTAATGCCTCCGCCTCCGCCTGCAGCGGTAATACTTATTGAACCAGAGTTAGCATTTACACAATTAGGATTTATCAGAATAGGAGTATTTAAGGTAATGATTGGAGGCTGTAAAATATTGACTACTGTTGATGCAGAGCAATCTGTTGCATCTGAAACAGTAACCGTATAAGAAGTTTGATTGAGATTATTAAATACACCTGTACCATTCGAAGCCCCTATAGGTTGTAAAGAATAGTTTACACTACCTACACTATTGTTGTAATTTACTCCATTGATTGAACCTAATAGATTACATGTTGAGTTAACGCTACTCACAGAGCTAATTGAAATGGGCGGTTCGCAGGTGCCAGGTATTATTATGGGTACGCGCGCTATGCAACCTGATAGATTTCCGCTACAGCAAGTCGCATAAATCGTAGACCCTGCTGGACAAGCAGAGCCAGCTGGATCGTAAATAAATGGAGAGCCTGTGCCAAGTAAATTGCCACCCGTTGCGGCATCCCACCATCGAACATTGTTGCCACTGCATGTGGCACTCAACTGAGATGTGTAATTTACATTGCCACTTGTACAACTGCGCACAACAGCATTTGCGGATGGAGCAATTATTTGCAAAGAACAAGGAGTTGTTGGAATCGTAAATTTAATTTCATGTAACGCATTATCATCAAGATTCCAACATCCTGTTTCACCATCACAGGTTCCTCTAAGCGAAAATTCATAGCTTGAACCTGTTATGACACTATTGCAGAATTTTAAATCAAATTTTAAAGAAAACGGCTGATTACAAGCGATTCCTGGATCGCCATAATTATTACAAGGTATGCCATCTAACGGTGTGGCTGATGGGCAACAAACTTGTAAACCCGTTCCATCATAATAAAATCCCGGCCCACCATTAGTTCCTGAGCCTGAAGGGCAAGTGCCAACGCAACCGATATTATAAGGCATAAAACCAGCTGGAATATTAACAGGTGAAACATTGAACCCGCTATTAGTAGGAAAGTAAATTCCATGCAACCATTCACTATTTGGCGATTTATTCCATCTAATATTTGTTATCTCTATTCGCAGTATAGATGAATCGCAAGGGTCTAAACAGACAAATCCGCCAACTGAAGAAATAGAAGCTCCACCAGCAGTACTTATTAAAGTAGCTGTAATAGTTGGGGTTGTAGAACCTGAACATGAATTAAATCTTCCCGTAACACTCGCATTACTGATGCTAATCGTTTGTGCATACAGCGAATTGCAAATCAAAAAAATCGTAATTAAAATGAGTATTCTTCTCTTCATTTGTAACTACTGTTTGTTGTAAATTAAGTCAAAGCGGATTTCACGAATTATATCGACAGGAAAAAATGCGGGATCTTCAATTAATTCTATGAAATCAGCAAGAAGTATTTTATCAATAATCGATACTTGATTACTAAACAAAGCCCTAACTATGTGTACACTTTTTCTAAACGAATTTTCATTTAATTGATGCTCTTGTCGAAATATCTCAAATTTAGTTTCGAATGCCTGAGGAATAGAAGTTTGTCTACCTAATTCAATAAGAGAAGACATTCTTGCGATTCGCGCGTTGTCGTCCAAATTTTTAAACGCGAGTCTTGATTCTGAGAGTTGGGTACTATCTACCCGTGCTTTGGCACTGAGTGTATTTAAAATGAGTGTTGAAAAAAGTATGGCATACCATAACCTGGTCCAATTTGAATATGCAGAGTTCATTTAGAATAAATTTTGAAATAAGTGTTAATGTGCAAATATCAATAAACCTGACTAATAAGTCATTGTTTAAATCATCATTTTCAACATGTTAGAGAGAAGCAAAAACCTGTTATATTCGTTGCAGAAATTAAGAACCATCTTGCCACAAACACAATTATTTTCATACGAAATACTCAATGTAGTTGAAGCACCATACAATCAAAAGTGGTTAATCTGCTTTTATGGTTTTGGACAAGAAGCAACCGTATTTGATAAGTTAAATGAGGTGACATGTAATCGGTATAGTATACTTGTAATAAATTTACCATACAATAGTATTTGGCAAAAATGGAGCATATCCTCATTTAATCATGAATTTTCAAATTTGCTAGTCGAATTAAATATAATTAAATATATTAGTATCTCATTTAGCATTGGTTCGCGCCTAAATTTATGTTTAACGGAAAATTCTTTAACAAAAATTGAACATTTGATTTGCATTGCACCAGACGGTATTCAAGCAAATTTTTGGAACAATATCTGCACGAAGACGAAAGCGGGGAATTTTTTATTTAAGTACTTTTTGGTTTCAACTAACTTTCTACCTAAGATAGTTGAGTTTGCTCATCGTACAAGTCTACCACCTAAATACTTGTATGTTTTTGTATTACAAAATATTCGACATAGAGTGTCGAGACTAAAATTGTACAGCACTTGGATGTCTATGCGTCATTTCAATCCGAATTTAAAAAAGATCAATGATATAATTCAAAAGAACAAGTCTCGGGCAACATTTTATTTAGGGAAACATGATAAAATAATTAAACCCAATATTCAAAAAAGGATTCAGGAGAGCATACCTTGCGCCCAAGTTATTTTACTTGATAGTGGTCACGATATATTAAATGAGAATCTTTTTAAGTTAATTGCTAAGCAACTGTAATTTATGAGTATTATTATTTTCGTTTCAATTTTACTATTACTCTGTTATATTACCTTGTTACTTTATTATAGAAGTGCTTGGATAAACTTGCCTCAATTTACACTCGACAAAAATTATCAGCCTTCTACTTCAATCAGTATAATCATTGCCGCAAGAAATGAAGAAGCTAATATTAAGCGCTTGTTGCAAGATATTTTGTCGCAATATTATCCAACAAGACTCATGGAGATTATCGTCATTGATGATCATTCAACTGATAAGACAGCTCAAATTGTACAAGAGTTTCGAGGTGTAAGATTGCTAAAAATGCAAGATGTAACACAAGGAAAATCAATAAATTCATATAAAAAGAAAGCCATTGAATATGGCGTATCACAGGCTAGCAACGAGTTAATTATAACTACAGATGCCGATTGTAATATGCATGCTTACTGGCTATTAAGTATTGTTTCGTTTTATGAAATATATCATCCGCAGTTTATTGCGGCGCCAGTCATGTTTCATCCGATACTGAATTGGTTTTATAGATTTCAAGCGATTGATTTCATGACCATGCAAGGCATCACAGGAGCTGTAGTTTATAACAAAATTGGAAGCATGTGCAATGGAGCCAATCTCGCATATACGAAATCTGCATTCAACGCAGTAAATGGTTTTCAAGGGATTGATGAAATAGCAAGTGGAGATGATATGTTGCTGATGAATAAAATTGAAAAATCATTTCCTGGACAAACTAAGTTTTTTAAATGTGATGAAGCAATTGTTTCGACTCAAGCTATGCCAAATTTTATAGCTTTTATCAATCAACGAATTCGCTGGGCGTCCAAATCAGCTCATTTCAAAGATAGAAACATCAAGCTTGTATTATTATTAGTTTTTGTTTTCAATTTGAGTTTATTGCTGTTAGGCTTCGCGGCGTTTTTTAAATGGACAAATTTCGCCACGTTCCTTTTCTTATTTTTCTCAAAAACTTTGTTTGAGTACTATTTTTTATTTCAACTGATGAAGTTTTTTAAACAAAAATTTAGCCTCATTCAGTTTATTGTATTGCAGCCTCTACATGTATTGTATATATTGATATCGGGTTCTTTGGGACAAAAAGGCACTTTTACTTGGAAAGGTCGTAAAGTAAAGTGAGTGGCATTAGCTACTCATGGTCAAGACTGAAATTCTATTCTTTTAGTTTTTCATTCTCATGATGACGATTAGCATCGCGGTTCGTTTTTTTTCGTAAATTATTTTCAAATGCTTCTTCTAGATTTACATCACATTGATTAGCTAACGCTGCCAGAACCCACAAAACATCAGCCATTTCATCAGCAAGATTTTTTTCTTTATCGCTTTCTTTCATACTTTGCTCACCATAAGTTCGCGTCATGATACGAGCCATTTCACCAACTTCTTCCATCAAGATACCTAAGTTGGTCATCGGATGAAAGTATTTCACTCCATAACTTTTTATCCATTCATCCACGGATAGTTGCACTGCTTTTAATTCCATATTATTCTTTTTGTCTTGAGTCAATTATAATCGTCACTGGACCATCATTCACCAAATGTACTTTCATGTCTGCACCAAAAATGCCAGTCTCAATTTTTTTACCTAAATCTTTTTCCAATTGTACAATCATATTTTCATAGAGTGGAATTGCTTTGTCGGGTTTAGCCGCTTGAATAAATGATGGGCGATTTCCCTTCTTGGTAGAAGCATACAAAGTAAATTGACTAATTAGTAAAATTGCCCCATCCATGTCTTTTAAGGCAATATTCATTAATCCCGCATCGTCATTCATAATACGCATTTGAGTAATCTTACTACTCAGCCAAATTACATCATCCCTCGTATCTATTTCTTCAATGCCCAAAAGCACCACAAAGCCATATTGGATTTTGCCTTTTATCTTATTTTCAATTACAACTTGGGCTTCACTTACGCGTTGTATGATGGCTCGCATGTTTCGTGTACTTTTGTCAAATATAAATTAGAGTTGTTGCAAAGTATGCAAATAATCATAACAAAAATATCATGCTAGACTTAAGTAAAGAAATAGAGATTCGCACTTCTCGTAGTGGTGGAAAAGGAGGACAGAATGTAAACAAGGTGGAAACCAAGGTAGAGCTTCGATTCAATATTGATGCCTCACAATTGCTTAGTATCGAGCAAAAAGAATTGCTTTTAACAAAGTTGGCCAACAGACTTAATCAGATGCATACATTAATTGTTACTTGCAATGAAACAAGAACGCAACTTGAAAATAAAGAAAGAGCATTTAAGAAATTACATCACCTCATATCCAAAGGATTGTACATTGAAAAAAAGCGTATTCCAACTAAAATTCCACGGGGTATTCATGAAAAACGAATTAAAGTAAAAAAAATAAGAGGCGAAGTCAAGCGTATGCGACAAAAACCAATTGAAGCTTAAAAACTTTAATTTAGAGTTTTTACTTTGCGGAAATAGGCATAGTATTCCGAAGGTGTTTTTCGTATTTCAACACAAATTTTGCAGTTGAAAATGCAAACTGCAAAATCTCGATTTAATTTTCGCTCTTCCTTATGAATTTGCTAAGAGATTTTCGACTCTGTTATTTTAAGTATTTCTATTTCCTGCAGTTGTGAGGATGCTAAAATTTCTTCCGCCTCTTGTATGAGTTCTTTGGCAAGAGTTACATCTTTAAGTCCTACCGCATTAATTTTTACATTTAGGTAAGCACCATATATGGCTGCTCGAATACAAATCGCACCGACACCTGCATCGGATACACTCGCTGGATTTCCTTCTTGAGCCATTGCCGCTAATAATTCGTAACATGCAAAGCTAGTTTTCATAGTTCGTAAAGGAACTTGCGTGGCAAATAACGTTGCATCTTGTATGGCTTTCGTTCTTAAGGTTTTCTCTTCATCAGAATTTTTAGGCAATCCAAATGAATCCATGATTTTATTAAAAGCTTGTGTGTCTTCATCTACTAATTGCAACAATGAATCTTTGAGTGCTTGTCCCTTTTCAGCCCAATTGCTAAACATATCAATTTTATCATCCCACCCTTTTTTATGGCTGCTCAAATTGGCAACCATAGTTCCTAAGCTTGCCCCTAATGCTGCAATATAGGCACTTATACTTCCTCCACCTGGTGCAGGACTCTCACTTGCAGTCTCATCTGCAAATTGGATAAGATTCATCTCAATTAATCTACGTTGAGAAGAATCTTTCATCACATATTCTATAATTTTTTTATTCGGATCAAATGGACTTAACTCATCTAAACCCATACTTTTCACGGCTATTTTTATAAGCTCTTTTTCACTTACACCCACACTTCTTTTTTGCTTGTTTAAAAAATATTTACCGGCATCTAAAATGCTTTTTAAAGGGACTAATCCTACTAATTCACTTCCTGTAACGCGCATACCTCTTGCATAAGCCCGCTCAACGGCTTTATCGAAGGCAATATGTAAAGGTGTGATACTTACATTGGTTAAATTCATCGAAATTTGTGCTATGCCGTATTCTTCGATATACCAACCTATTGCTTTAACACTTTTTAATAGACCCATTTCGCGCACTTCAACACCATTTTCATCAAGTACTTTTTTCCCATTTATTTCCTTCGCTCTTCCATTTTCACGTAAGTCGAAAGCCACAGAATTTGCTCGTCGGGTGGAAGTTGTGTTTAGGTTTACATTGTAAGCAACTAAAAAATCACGTGCCCCAATCACCGTTGCACCACTTTTTTCATTGAAAGTTGCTGCACCAAAATCAGGTGCCCAATTCGCTTCAGTAATTTTTTTTGCATAGCCTTCATACTCGCCCGCACGGATATTCGACAAATTTTTTCTATCGTCTTTTTGCGCTGCATTTTCATATAAATAAACAGGGATCTGTAATTCTTCGCCAACACGTTTTCCAAGCTTTTTTGCATATTCAACTGTTTCTTCCATCGTAATTCCGCTTATAGGTATTAAAGGACAAACATCGGTTGCGCCCATGCGAGGATGCTCTCCTTTGTGCTTTCGCATGTCTATCAATTCGCCGGCTTTTTGAATAGCTAAAAATGCTGCATCAATGACAGGCTGTGGTTCTCCCACAAAAGTTACTACGGTTCTATTTGTGGCTTTACCCGGATCAACATCAAGTAAGGTAACGCCTTCTATTTTTTCTATTTCTGAGGTAATTGCGTTTATAATTTGCATATCGACACCTTCACTGAAATTAGGCACACATTCAATAATTTGCTTCTGCATGATTTTTTTATTTTGGATGGCAAATATAACGTATTCGTTTCTCAATTGCTAGTTGATGCTTGAAGGTGATGGCTAGTAAAATAATTTTAACTACATTTAGACCTTAATAAATTTCTGTATGACGCAAATTTCATTATCTAAACAGGATCAGCTAAAAGGAATGATTATTGTTGGATTCTTGTTCTTTATTTTCGGGTTTGTAACTTGGGTAAATGGATCACTCATTGCCTATCTCAAAATTGCTTGTGAGTTAACTAATACACAAGCTTATTTGGTAACAACAGCTTTTTTTATTGCTTATACTGTGATGGCTATACCCTCATCTGCTGTCTTGCGTTTGACTGGTTTTAAGAAAGGGATGTCATTGGGTTTACTTATCATGTCTCTTGGGGCTTTGCTTTTTATTCCGGCTGCACAAGCCAGAAATTATTCTATTTTTTTATTCGGTTTATTTGTGATTGGCACAGGACTTACAATTTTGCAAACGGCCGCTAATCCTTATGTAAGCGTGATTGGGCCAATCGAAAGTGCCGCTTCACGAATAAGTATTATGGGTATTTTTAATAAAGTTGGGGGCAAGGTTGCTGTTTTTATTTTTGGTTTCGTGTTGCTTAAAAATTCTGATTCATTGGTTGAGGAATTAAAAACTATGGATTTAGCTACTAAGACTATTAAGTTAAATGAATTGGCCACTAGAGTCATTAATCCTTATCTTATTTTGGCTGCATTGTTATTTTTAGCAGCTATTGTAATCTGGTTTTCTGCCTTACCAAATATTGATGAAGATTTGGAGAAACCTGCAGAGTTTTCTACCCAAGATCGAGCTAGTATATTTCAATATCCATATGTGTTGTTAGGAGCAATCGCTATTTTTATGTACGTTGGTGTGGAAGTAGTAGCAGGTGATACCATTGCGTTATATGGCAAAGCGCAAGGCATCTCATTAGATAGTTCGAAATATTATCCTATCATTACCATCGCATTCATGTTAATCGGCTATGTGGTGGGTATTTTGTGTATCCCGAAATTAATTTCTCAGCAAAATGCTTTATTCGTGAGTGGTATTTTAGGATTGCTCATTAGTGTAGGTATATTAGTTATGCCTGGGCAAATTTCAGTTTGGTGTGTCGGTATATTGGGTTTAGCAAATGCTGTAATGTGGCCAGCTATTTTTCCTTTAGGTATTGAAGGACTTGGTAAATTTACAAAATTAGGATCTGCCTTACTCATCATGGGAATTTCAGGTGGTGCTATCTTGCCACTAGTTTATGGTAAATTAGCTGACACTTCATCAATTTCTGATGCATTGGAAGTTGCATCTAAGGCACAACAAGCTTATTGGATATTAATTCCTGCCTACTTATTTATTTTATGGTACGGATTTAAAGGACATACATTAGGAAAGTCTAGTGGTAAAAATTTTGGAACTGTACTAAAATGAGTTACGCGTTAGGCATAGATATTGGGGGAACAAATACCAAATTTGGTGTGGTAGATGAAGCAGGGGTTATTCTTTATCAAGATTCAATAGTTACATCTGTTTATTCTACACCGCATGAATTTATAGATGCTATTTCCCATTCCTATCAATCTCACATCGATGCAGAAATGCAGAAAAAAATTAGTCGAATTGGTATTGGTGCACCCAATGGAAATTATTATACAGGCAATATAGAGCATGCTGCAAATTTGAAATGGAAAGGCATTATTCCAATGGCTAAGTGGATAGAAAATAAATTTTCGAAACCGACAATTATAACCAATGATGCCAATGCCGCTGCAATGGGTGAGATGATTTATGGTGTGGCAAAGGGCATGAAAGATTTTATCATGGTTACACTTGGAACAGGCGTAGGTAGCGGTTTTGTTGCTAATGGGAAACTGATATTAGGGCACGATGGTTTTGCAGGTGAATTAGGGCATGTAATTGCAATAAGAAATGGAAGGTTATGTGGTTGCGGTAGAAAAGGTTGTCTCGAAACTTATACTTCTGCCACAGGCATTGTAATTACAGCGAATGAGATATTAATGCAATCAAAAGAAGCAAGCTTATTGCGAGAAGCTCATACAATTACTTCAAAATCTATACATGATGCTGCATTATTAGGCGATAGAATAGCGCTTCAAATTTTCGATTATACAGCAAATATTTTAGGGCAGACTTTAGCGGATGCAGTTGCAATAACCAGTCCAGAAGCGATTATATTGTTCGGTGGTTTATCACTGGCAGGAGATTTTATTTTGAAACCCACACAGCAGTATATGGATGATAATTTATTGATAAACTACAAAGGGAAGGTCAAAATTTTATCATCTGCATTTCAAGGTAGTGATGCAGCAATTCTAGGGGCAGCTGCTTTACAATAATTTATCATTGCGTATCACCGCCAGTAACAATTGATATTTATTTCTTCTATTATTGGTTTAGATTTACTGTCTTAATTCTTAATGTATGCTACAAATAAAGAATGTCTATAAATCTTATGGTTCGCATGTGGCTGTTCATGATATAAGTTTTCAAATTAAGGCGGGAGAAATTTTTGGATTACTAGGGCCTAATGGTGCAGGTAAATCAAGTTTATTGCGCATGATAACAGGCATAACTCATCCCGATAGGGGAGAAATATTGTTCAACCAAGAATATTTTGATTTGCTCAAACACAGTGCCTACATTGGTTACATGCCAGAAGAGCGTGGCCTTTATAAAAAAATGAAGGTAAGAGATCAAGCAATTTATTTGGCACAGTTAAAAGGACTCAGTATGCTTGAAGCTCGCAATGCAATTCAGTTTTGGTTTGAAAAATTAGATATGATGACCTGGGCGAACAAGAAAGTAGAGGACTTAAGTAAAGGGATGTCACAAAAATTGCAATTTGTAACTACTGTTGCGCATAATCCGAAATTACTGATTTTAGATGAGCCATTTAGCGGACTTGACCCAGTAAATAGTGAAGTAATCAAGCAAGAAATTTTCAACTTGGCATCAAATGGAACAAGTATTATTTTTTCAACTCATCGCATGGAGCAAGTAGAAGAAATTTGCAATGAAATTGCTTTAATCAATAAAGGCAAAATGATATTAAATGGCAATGTACAAGATATCAAGCAAAATTTTAAACAGAATTTATTCTCATTAAAATTAGAGAATGCATTACAAGGTTTCGAGGCTAATATTCGAAGCCAAGATGCCAAACATTATATACTACAATTCGAAACAGTTCAACAAGAGAAGGAACTATTAGATGCATGTTTGAAACAGCATAATAGAATTTTAGAGTATCGCGAAATTTTGCCATCGCTCCATGAAATATTTATTCGTGAGATAGAAGGTAATGCTATTACACAATTTTAAGAGAAGCTTAAAAGATATAATTATGAACAAAACTTGGACAATTATTAAGCGTGAATATACGAGTCGTGTATTTAAAAAGTCTTTCATTATTACTACCTTGGTGATACCAATTATTATTTTCGCATTTACTATTCTTATGGGCTATATCGCATCGCGCAGTAAAGAGAATCAGACTATTATTGTGGATGATAATTCGAATTATTTTCATCATCAAATAGAATCAAAGTCGAAATCCTATAAATTCATTTATAGCAAGCCTCATGCAAATGAGTCTAATCAAGATTTTTTGAAACGTTTAGATGCAGACATCCTCATGCGTATTTTTCCATTTAAAAATGGCAAAGCCGATTCTGTGCATTTATTTAAAGAAGGCGGTATAAGTGCTTTAGCGAATGAATACATCGAAGAACAGTTAAACGATTTGTATCAGCAAGAGCAGATGAATGCAGCTGGATTAAGTAATACCACCTTAGATAGCATTTATGATGCCTCTATTAATGTCAGAAGTTTTGATTTGGAGAATAATCAAGAAACAAGTTCAGAAATAGCTATGATGATTGGCTACGTCATGGGTGTACTTATTTATATTATTATTCTCATTTATGGAACAGGCGTAATGCGTGGTGTGATGGAAGAAAAAACAAATAGAATTGCAGAGGTCATAGTGAGCAGCGTTAAGCCATTTCAATTAATGATTGGAAAAATTATTGGAATTGGGTTGGTCGGATTAACGCAACTTGGATTATGGTTCGTGATTATGTTTGTATTGCAGATGATAGCTTTGCCATTTTTAGGTGCTGCAAGTATAAGTACCTTGCAAGACCCAAATGTAACAGCGATGTCTAATTCCTTGACTCAGGATGGAGGTAAAATATCACATTTTTTAAGTTTGCTGGCATCTCAAAATTGGTTTTTAATAATTGGGATGTTTATTTTTTATTTTCTTGGGGGATATTTTTTATACGCTTCAATGTTTGCCGCTGTTGGTAGTTTAGTTAATGAGGATCCGCAAGAAGCCCAGCAACTAAGTTTTCCCATCACAATGCCCATTATTTTAGCTTTTGTCATTATGTCATCAAGTATGCAAAATCCGCATAGCGGTATTTCTGTATTTGGGAGTTTATTTCCTTTGACATCTCCTATTGTGATGATGTCACGTTTACCTTATCAAGTTCCCACTTGGCAGTTAATACTTTCAATGGCTTTGCTTGTTATTGGATTTTTAGCAATGGCTTGGTTGAGTGGTAAAATATATAGAACAGGTATTTTAATGTATGGTAAAAAGCCAAATTGGAAGGATTTGATTAAAGCAATGAGGCAAAGCTAAGATTTGGCTAATTCTTCAATGATTAAAGACCAAAATACTTTTCTGCAAGCAATCAAGCACCCGAGGAGGAAGGCAATAATGCCTGCTATTACCCCATGTTTTGAGGCTGGGGTTTTTGTAAAATCATAGGGTGCTCCAGGATAATCAAGCACTTGAAAAATAGGACTTTCATTTAATAATTTGAAATTTGCATTTTGATAAGCCGTTGCTGCAACAGAGTAAAGCTGTTCCACTTCAATTCGGCTTCGAATTAACCGAGCCTGTGGTATGTTTACACTTGATCTTACCGAAAAACGTGATGCATCTTGAACACCTGCAATTGAATTTTCTATTCCATACAATTGACTTTTTAAAGAGTCGCGGAGGGATTTTATTTTCACTAAATCAGTTTGGGCTTTTTCAGTTGAAAATTTAATATAGAACTTAGAAATTTCTGAAAGTATGGTTTCATTTAATTGCTTGCAGAGCTCCTGTTCATGAGAAGAAGTTCGTATTGTTGTAAAGCCTCCTTTCGCATCCGCTTCAATAGTTGTTGAAGCCACAAGTAATGAGGCAGCCGCATAAACACTATCTTGTTGAGTTGTAGCGTTTATTTTTTTCTTTTTGCTACCAAAAGTCAAATTGGCATTATGTTCTGCTATGAGCCATTCAGCATAGCTTTTGTACTTGGCATGTTTAGGTATTTGCTTTACGATGTTTCGCGAAATTGTTCTGCTTGAAACAAGTTCTTTTACATTGTACATTTTATCCAAGTCACTTTTATCGCTGATTCCAAATTGAGATTTAATTGCATCAATTGGGCTTGCAGAACCCCCTTTATTGATTGATAATGGAAAAATTTTGGAGTAAGTGCTATATATACCTTTATCAGCACGGTAGAATAAAAATGTAATACACGCAACAATGACAGCGAGTATTATCGATGGAATAAAACCCTTTTTTAGGGCATTGCCAAAAGCCTTTAATTGTTCTAATGTGTTACTCAATTATATTTTACTTTAATGAACGTGCTAAAACGATAAGTGTTGCTATACTTGTGATTGCCGAGATTGTGTATGAGAATATTTCAGTAAATTTAGTTTGATTTTCCTTTTTAGGCTTCCTTGGCACATTCACGATAGAACCTTGTGTGACCTGAGGATATTTTCTAAAAAAAAGAAATGATTTAGTATTCTTAATTCGTCCGTTTTGGTACTTCACATTTATTCTATTTTTCCATGGTCTTTCTCCGAAACCTCCTGCAGAGTTAATGTAGTAAGTTAATGATTTATGTTCACTATCATATTTTAAATTTACAGCGTTTTGTACCTCACCTCTCACAGAGACAATTTCGTTTGCATCAGGAATAAAAATGATATCACTATCCTTTAATGTTACATCATACTTTGATCCTTTTTTATTTAATGCGTCAAGCAACTCAATTACCACAGGACCAACTTTATTTCTATTTAGCTTAGCACCTTCTGGATAAGCTTCTTTCGTTAGCCCACCAGCTCTGTTAATAATTGAGATTAATCTTTCATTTTTTTCATTCAGAACATATTCTCCAGGGTAATTTACCTCGCCAATAATTGTAACTTTTTGTTGTGTTAAAAATTCAACTTTTCGTCTCACATAAATTCTGTCTAAAGGTTTTATAATAGTTTTTTCGGAAGCTTCATCTATCTCTAAATTAGAATTTATAGCAATAATTTTTGAACTACTTCCACTAGATTGTAACGTATATTTTGTGACTGTATCTACTATGTTAGAAATTTCTATTCTCCCGCTCTCCGCATCGAGTTTTAGACCTCCAGAAAGCAATAGAAGATCTTTGAGGGTCATATTTTTGTAATAGGGAATTTTACCTGGTTTGCGGACAAGGCCTTGGATTTCAATATTATATTTTTCTTCAAATTCTTTTTCTGATAAGATTCTAATTTTATCATTTGGATATATTTCTATATTGTCTGCTGTATTTGATTCAATATTATTTAAATCTACTTTGAGTGCTTCTGCTTTCATATTATTAGAGCCACGAAAAACGAAAACGGTGTATTTGTATGCATTTTTATCTAAACCACCTGCACGTTCGATAACATCCATGATTCTTTCCCCTTTTCTGACTTCATATTCATCAGGATAGTTGACAGCGCCTTCAATTTTAATCGTATTCTTTAAACCTTCATTAATCGGTTTGATGTTGACTATGTCCCCATCATTCAATACAAAATCATCTTGGTTACCTTTAGCGAAATAATCATTACCTGGTATGTCAATATATTTTTGTTCTTCGTTTATAATTGTTTTTATATGTATAAGCGAGTTTCTGGCATCTGAGGCAGGGCCACCTGCTAATTCTACTAAATCGCGTAAGCCTTCATCTTCAGTGAGTTGGTAATACATAGGTCGTTTGAACTTACCAGTCGCTTGCACTAATTTTTCATAGACATCGACATAAATAAAATCGTTGTCTTCTAGATATATTTCGTTACCATTCTTACCTTTTTGTAAATATTCGTACAAGTCAAGAATATCTATAGTTCTGCCTTCGCGCTTGATTTCAATACGTCGCAAATTACCAATTTCCGTTAAGCCTCCTGCACGAAATAAAGCATTGAGTGCCGTATTAAATCCAGACATTGTGTAGGTGCCTTGCTTTTTTACTTCACCCACAATGGTAACACGTATTGTTCGAGATTTACCCATTTGAACTTCAATGGAAGAATTAGAAGGTACGATTCGTCTGAAGCGATTGGCTATTAAAGCAGTAGCTGCATCGAAGGTTAAGCCTTGCAAATAAATCTTACCTACTAGTTTTGGAAAAATCGACCCATCTTTTGCAAGCTTATATGTTTGTTGCAATTCTGCGCTCCCCCATAGCGAAACAATTACCTCATCGCCAGGTCCCAACCGATAATCTAAAGGAGGTGTAGAAGGTGCTCGGTCTGATAAGTCAAAAACATTATTTGTGAAAAAACTCATTCCAAATACTTTCTTTTTTGAGGTATCTTTTTTTAATTCGTTATTGAGTAATGAATCTTTTTTAGATGTATTGAACTCAGTTGAGGACTTAGCATAGAGCGGGTCGTTTAAATAAGAGGACTGTAACTCTTTATCTTGTTGACTATATTGAAAATTATTGATATCTTGAATATTCTCTAGATTTAATTTTTGGGAATTAGGTTCATTGAAATTTCCATTCAAATTCCCTTGCTTTTTTTCATCCTTTATTTTATCAATTGCGTCTTCTGTGTATTGTCCAACATCTGTGTAAGGGTCACTTGAAGGCGATGTGGTAGGAGGTGGGGGACCTCCGTATGGATTAGACTCCCATGGATTTGCATAAGGCTGGGTGCTGTAAGGATTTGCACTATTATTTTGCGTGCCTGGCTGCTGGGCCATAATACAAAATGGAAGTGAAAGAAGAATAATTAAAATTAATTGCTTCATGAATTGGTGCCAAAAGTAACTAAATTATTTAACTCATTTCTTTTAGTTGAGAAAAAATACCTTTGAAGTCTGTCCAAATTTCCTCTACGATTTCAGCAGCTGGTTTTATTTTTGAAATACTTGCGGAAATTTGCCCTATTTCTAATTCACCCTCTAATTCATTGCCTTCAAACATTCCTTTTTTGGCTCTTCCTTTTCCTAGTAATTTGTCTAATTCTTCGATCGATAAGCCGTTTGATTCGGCCTCTTTTACTTGTTGGAAGAATTTATTCTTTAAAAGCCTGACAGGTGTTAGCGATTTTAATACCAATTCCGTATCACCTTCTTGTGCTTCAATTATTTTTTGTTTAAATAACGCATGACTAGATGCTTCAGGTGTAGCTACAAATCTGCTTCCAATTTGAACCCCTTCGGCACCTAATATCATGGTTGCAAACATACTCGCGCCTGAACCAATTCCACCTGCAGCTATTAAAGGAATATCAATCGTTTGCCGAACAAGTGGCACTAAACATAAGGTAGTAGTTTCTTCACGACCATTATGACCACCCGCCTCGAAACCTTCGGCAACTATTGCATTAACACCTGCATCTTGGCATTTTAAAGCAAATTTTGATGAAGATACCACATGCGCCACTTTGATTCCATTTTCTTGTAATGTTTTAGTCCAAGTTTTAGGGTTTCCTGCTGATGTGAATACAATAGGTACTTGATGCTTAATAATTGTATCAATGTGTTTGTCAATATCAGGATAGAGTAGCGGTAAATTAACTCCAAATGGTTTTTGTGTTGCAGCTTTGGACTTTATAATATGCTCATTGAGTATTTCGGGATACATGCTGCCGGCACCTAGTAAGCCTAAGCCTCCTGCATTACTCACCGCAGATGCCAAACGCCAACCCGAAGCCCAAATCATACCAGCTTGAATGACTGGATATTGAATGTTGAATAATTCTGTAATTCTGTTTTCATAGCGATTTTTATCTAGTGAAAATTTTCCAAAATAGGGATGAAGCATTGTATAAAATTAAATGTGAATAGCAAACTTAACTCAAATCTATCTCTGTATTATCACCAATATTTAAGCTTTGGCTAGCACCACAAATCGAAGTATCGCTGCCAAGTAATGAAGCATGTAAAACCACTTTTTCAATTACGGAGTACGAACCTATAATTGTGTTCTTAATAATTGAAGAACGAATCGTGGCTTTCTCGCCTATGGTTACATGTGGTCCAATGATACTATTTTCTATTAAACAATCTTTGGCAATACTTACTGGGTGTATAATAATGGTGTTATCAAAAAATGGAATTTCTTCCGAAGCATATTCAACCTTATTAAGCAGTAGGGCATTGGTTTCAAGTAGGGTTTCTTTTTTGCCGCAATCGAACCAATTTTGCACTGTAAATGCCGTCATATTTACACCTTGTTGCACCATGGTATTGAGTACATTCGTTAGATGAAATTCTTCGTTGGTATTATCAATAAAATTTTTCTCAATAGTATCAAATAAAATTTGTGTTTCGCAAATTTTATAAATACCTACTAATGCCATATTCGATTTAGGTATTTTGGGCTTTTCAACCAAATTCTTGATTCTGTTAGCTTGTCCTAATTCAGCTACACCAAAATCGCGAGGATCATCCACCTTTTTTACCGCCACCATACTCTGCTTGGCGTTTATTATTTCTTTTACATTATAATCGCAAATGGTGTCGCCATACACAATTAATATTTCTTCGTTCGCTTCGATTACGTCTTTTGCTAAATAAACAGCATGCCCTGTACCTGAGAATTCGGTTTGAACAATAAAAGTGGCATTAATGTCTGGGAAATTTTCTTCGATGTAAATTTTAATTTTCTCCCCTAAATATCCAATAATAAACACAAAGTCCTTCAATCCCTCTTCTATTAATTGGTCTAGTATAAAGCTTAAAATAGTTTTACCTGCCAAAGGTATTAAAGGTTTCGGTTGAGTATAGGTATGCGGTCGTAATTTAGCACCAGCGCCAGCTACAGGTATTACTACTTTCATTGTTATGGGTTTAAAAGTGTTGGGCTTTCAGTACGATATTTTGATAAAACCAAATTTTAGTGTGTATCGGATATAGAAACTAAAAACTTTTATGAGTTTACTTACTTAGAAAACAAATTTATATCATTTATCTTTAACCGCTTTAAAACTATAATTAGCGACATGCAAAAAGATAAAGAAATATTTGAACTAATTCAACAAGAATATGATAGACAAAATCATGGTTTAGAACTCATCGCTTCTGAGAACTTTACCAGTGAGCAAGTTATGAGCGCCATGGGTAGCGTCATGACCAATAAATATGCTGAAGGTTATCCTGGAAAGAGATACTATGGAGGTTGTGAGATCGTGGATAAAAGCGAGCAATTGGCAATTGATAGAGCCAAGCAAATATTCAATGTTGAATATGCAAATGTGCAGCCTCACTCGGGTGCACAAGCCAATGCGGCTCTAATGCTTGCCATATTGAATCCAGGCGATAAAATACTTGGATTGGATTTAAGTATGGGCGGACATCTAACTCATGGATCTCCAGTCAATTTTTCCGGTAAATTGTATGAAGCTCATTTTTACGGTGTAAAAAAAGAAGACGGATTAATTGATTACGAAGCGATGGAGCAAGTGGCTTTGGCGCAGAAGCCTAAATTGGTTATTTGTGGTGCATCAGCTTATAGCAGAGATTGGGATTATAAGCGCATTCGAGAAATTGCTGATAAAGTAAATGCATTTGTATTATGTGATATGTCACATCCAGCTGGGTTAATTGCTAAGGGGCATTTAAATTCACCCTTCGAGCATTGCCATTTTGTAACATCTACTACACATAAAACTTTGCGTGGTCCTCGAGGTGGTATCATATTAATGAAACATGATTTCGAGAATCCTATGGGTATAACTACACCTAAAGGTGAAATCAGAATGATGAGCGATTTGCTCAACTTGGCAGTATTCCCCGGCACCCAAGGCGGTCCGTTGCAACATGTAATTGCCGCAAAAGCAGTTGCTTTTCATGAAATATTACAAGACGATTTTATGATTTATACGAAGCAAATGTTGTTAAATGCAAAAGCTATGGAAAAATCTTTTCTAGAATTGGGTTACGATATTGTGTCAGGTGGAACGGATAATCATTTACTATTAATTGATTTGCGTAATAAAAATATTAGTGGTAAAAAAGCTGAGAATACATTGGTGAAAGCAGATATAACGATCAATAAAAATATGGTTCCTTTTGATGATAAGTCTCCGTTTATCACTTCGGGTATCCGTATTGGCGTGCCAGCTATCACCACGCGTGGCATGAAAGAAGGCGATATGCAGCAAGTTGTGCATTGGATCAATGAAGTATTGATGAATATTGAAAGTGAAGATATTATCTTGAGGGTGAAGCATGAAATTAATAGCTTCATGTCTAATTATAAATTATACCCAAATTGGAAAATAAATTAAAAGAAGCTCTCATCTCTCCTTATTTCTTCATGGCTAACTAGTTTGAAATATGTAAGAGGAAGAATTTGTGGGTTTAAGTAAAATGAGCGACATATTTGTAAATATTAAATTCACCTGCTTCAACAAGTTGCTTAATTTCTAACCATAAATTTTTTTTATCGATAGAGCACATTCTTTTTTGTTGAATCAAATGATAGGCTTTTTCACACAGTAAATACGCTCTTTTGTCATTCGATTTGCTAAAGTACTCATGATGCAGATTTATTTTTTCTAGTAATTCATCAATACCTACTGCTTCGGTAGCAATACATTTTATAACAGGAATTTCCCAATCGTTTAACTTTTCGTGCGACAATAATTTTAAGTTTTTGATAAAAATATCAGCATGATCTCTATCGCTTTTGTTCACGACAAAAATATCCGCGATCTCCATGATACCCGCTTTCATGGTTTGTACTTCATCTCCTGCTTCAGGAACCATCACAACGATTGTTGTGTCTGCAATCCCTGCTATTTCCACTTCACTTTGTCCAACTCCTACAGTTTCTATAACGATATAGTCAAAATCGCAAGCTCTTAATACATCTATAACCTCAATTATTTTTGCATTCAATCCACCTAGAGATCCCCTGCTCGCCAAGGAGCGTATGTAAACATCAGGATGTAAATAAAATTCACTCATTCGAATTCTATCACCCAATAAAGCACCATAGTTAAAGGGGGATGATGGATCGATAGAGACAATCGCGACTTTGAGATTTTGTTGTAAAATCTTGCGAATTAGCTCATTAATTAGTGAGCTTTTGCCCGCACCGGGGGGGCCTGTTATTCCCAATATTTTAGTGGTAGGGTTAAATCGCAATTGCGCCAGCAGGTCATCGCTACCTGCTAATTCGTTTTCAACCAAAGTAATAGCCTGCGCAATGCTTCTAAAATTGTTTTGAGCAAGTTGCAAAATAATTTCTTGGGGCTTATTCACAATAAGATAGCTATTTATTCGTTTATATTCGTGCGTTGACAAATATACCGATACAAATAAGATTAATCTCACTGTCAAAATATTTTCTTATTGAAAAAAAACTATTCCATACTTTCATTGCTTGCTAGTCCTTATATATCTGCTTTTGCTTGTTTAGTTTTGTTGGTGGGGATGTTCTTTTCGCGAGCATGTATGAGTATTGGTATGATATTGCTTTTCATGTCTGCATTATTTCAGAAGAATTTGACTATGAAGTTTAGGTCATTTCTTCGAACACCTCATTTGCTTTTACTGAGTCTTTATTTTGTGCTTATGAGTGTCACATTTTTATGGAGTCGCAACACGCATTATTTCTTAGAACGGATTCAAATTATGCTGCCATTTTTGGTACTGCCATTTGCTTTTCATTGCATAAATAATTGGAAAATAAAATGGTACCAAAATTTATTTCTCTTTTTCATAATCAGTGTACAACTCGGTATCATTTGGAGTTTGTCATTGTATTTTTCAGATAAAGAAATGTACGATACAGGTTATTCTTATTCAAGGGTGATTCCTACACCCTTTAAAGGAGATCATATTCGGTTTAGTTTGGCAGTAGTAGCATCAATATGTTTTTCTGTTTTTCTTGCCTTAAAAACTTCTAAGCGATGGTTGAAGGTTGTGCTCATTTGCTTGGCGGCATTATCTATAACCTACCTTCATATTTTATCAGTGAAATCAGGATTGCTTGCATTTTATATGTTAGCATTCGTTTTTATTATTCGAATTTTACTGATGAATAAGTATCGTAAGTATGCAATCGTAGCCTTAAGCTTGCTGCTCTTCACCCCATTCGTAATGTATAAATTATCCGCTTCATTTCGCAATAAATTATCTTATATAGAGTATTCTATTTATGAAATGCGTAATGGTGATTTGCAATCAAATATCAGCGATGAAGGCAGATTAATTTCTTTTCGATTCGCTATTGAAATCATTAAACAGTCTCCCATCATTGGTGTTGGATTAGGCGATGTGGAAGATGAAATGGATATTCGATTTAAAAGAGATGTTCCAAGTTTTAATGGCAGGGCTTTATTGCCGCACAATCAGTTTTTAATGATTGGAGTTGCTTTCGGCGTGTTCGGAATCGTGTATTTGGTATTGTTACAATTGGCCCTGATATGGCATGCTAAAAGAAATGATTTCTTGTATTCAATTATCTGGCTTATGTTAATATTTGCTATGATGATTGAACCTTTATATGAAACACAATATGGCACTTGCCTTTATTTGTTTCTATTACTGTTAACGTACAAAAACGGTTTGCAAACTAACGCAAATCAACCACTTCAACTTTAGGATATTTTTTTGTATCGAATACAAACATCGCGTCGGTTAAATTCGGATTAGCTGTAAATCCACTCACGCTATATGAATATATATTTCCATTTTTTTCATATAATTTACCACCCGCTACAATATTATTAGCTACATCTATATACAATTCTACTTTATTGTATTTATTTGTTTTTGTTGTAGGTACTAAATGAATGACTTCAACTTTTTTACCAGTTACTGTCGACGTGCCAATGTATTTATAAGAAAATTCTTTATCGTAGAAGTTTGTAAATAGTTTGGAAGGTGAAAATGAATTTTCGCTTGGGTCATAGGCACTCACTTGAACTTCATTGCTTTCTTTCATATAAGTCCAACTTGTTTTATTATCACAATAAATTTCTTGACCTGAAATACTTACATAGTATTTGGTACCTTTCATTGAAACATTGCCATTTTTTGTTTGTGGTTTACCTCCTCCTTTGGCACCAGTAATCGTGATGGAGAAATTGGCTTTTAAAGCTTTCAAGCTTTTTACTTTCGCACTCACTTTATCTAAAATGACTTTTGCTTTCGCATCACCTTGAGCTTGACTGTTTAAACTAATAAATATGAAGGTTAACAAGGTGATAATTTTGTACATGCTTTTATTTTTATGTTTGGATAGACTTTGGATCGCTTGCAAAGATTAAAAAGGTTTTGCTAATAGCATGTAAACCTTCATAATTTATAATTGATTTAGTTAATTTTTTTGAATGGTGTAATAAGCACACGTAGTTACGAAGTTTCTTACAAATGGTATTGCACCTAGCGGCCATATTTGCTTACGCGGTTTAAGTCCAAATTTGAATTTATAAATTGGATTGATTAAATACCATTGTTTATTAATAATTGAATAATCAGAAGCGATTGCGATTCGTTCGAAACGCTCAATGCTAATGCCTGTATCTTTTATCTCTAACAATTCCTCAATCGTATGTTCTTCTTCACCGCCCCATTTTAATAAGGTTTTATAAATAGGTTTTGGTAAGATATGATAATAAGGTATTTTGGAAGTCAATTTTTGTTTAGCTACTTGCTGATGCCCTCCAAATGGCATATACCATGGTGGAAATCCAAAAAACACTTGTCCTTTGGGTTTCAACAACTTTTTCATGAAAGGCATAAACTCTTCTTGATTATGAATATGTTCAATTACGTCTTTCAAAATAATTAAATCGAAGAAGGATTCAAATTCTGTTTGAAAATCATCATCATAAATGTTTTTATACATAAATTTCATTTGACCTGCAGCAACTTCCTCATGAAGAAATTCATTTGCTAAATCAATCCGAATTTGGTTTAAATCAACGCCTAAGCAAAAAGCACCTTTTAATTGAAAGGGTTTAAGCACTCCACCTTCACCACAGCCAATTTCTAAAACTTTCATTTGCTTGTTTATTGGCAGGGTTTGCTCGATAAAAGGTAACACATAATGCAGCGAATTATCTACTTGCTGATCAAACCGCATTTTATGATTACTGTGGTGTTCTAACGCCATTCGGCAAATATAATTGTTAAGTCTATAAAATTTGAAACAAAAAATTTTATGTTGGACTCATCTAAACTTTAGTTATGCATGACTTTAAACAAATTTAGCGGTCCAATTCGATGTAAGCTTTTTCAACTCGGCGTAGCTGCCTTCAAACATAAGTTGTCCACCTTCTGCACCACCTTCTGGCCCAATGTCAATAATCCAATCGGCATTTTTTATCACATCTGGATTATGTTCTATTACAATAACTGAATGTCCATGTTCAATCAAAGCTTTAAAAGATTGTAAGAGTTTGTGTATGTCATGAAAATGCAAACCTGTAGTAGGTTCGTCAAAAATGAAAAGGATTTTTTTATGGACAAAGCTTTTATCTAAGAAGGAGGCTAATTTTACACGTTGTGCTTCGCCCCCACTTAATGTATCACTCGATTGCCCTAGCTTAATGTAACCCAAGCCAACATCTTGAAGGCATTTTATTTTCTCTGCTATTTTTTTATCATCTTCAAAAAAACTGCACGCTTCATCAACACTCATTTCTAATATGTCAGTAATGCTTTTCTCTTTGTATTTCACATCTAATAATTCTTGCTTGAAACGTTTGCCTTTGCAGCTTTCGCAAGTAAGATGAACATCCGCTAAAAATTGCATTTCAACAACAGTTTCTCCTTCTCCTTTACAGGTATCACATCGTCCTCCATCTACGTTAAATGAGAAAAAACCGGCTGTGTAGCCTCGAAGTTTAGCTAATTTCAAATTGGCATATAAATTTCTAATTTCGTCATAAGCCTTAATATAAGTAACCGGGTTAGAACGTGATGATTTTCCAATCGGATTTTGATCGACTAATTCTGCGGCTAATATGCTCTCAATATTACCTTGCAACTCACCAAAGTTGCCAGGCTTTAAGCTAAAATCTCCTTTCGCATTTTTTACAGCAGGATATAAAATGTGCTTGATCAAACTTGTTTTCCCTGAGCCACTTACTCCACTTACTACGGTGAGCATATGCAATGGGAAACGTACATCAATATCTTTTAGGTTATGTTGAGTGCAATGCGTGAGTGTAATCCATTGAAGTGGTTTACGTTTTGTTTTTTCAATACCAACGGTTAGTTTGCCGGCTAAGTATTGGCCTGTCAAACTTGTTTTGTGCTTTACAATTTCTTGGTAATTACCGAATGCCACAATTTCGCCACCTAAATGCGATGCTAATGGACCTACATCAATAATGTAATCGGCATCACGCATAATTTGATCATCATGTTCTACTACAATTACTGTATTCCCTAGGTCGCGTAAACGTTTCAAAACAACTATCAATCTATGGGTATCTCGAGCATGCAATCCAATGGAAGGTTCGTCTAAAATATATAAACTATCCGACAAATTACTGCCAATAACCCTTGTGAGTTGTATTCGTTGGCTTTCACCGCCGCTTAGTGTATTTGCTGTTCTATTTAAAGTTAAATAATTCAAACCCACATCAAGCATAGTCTGAACGCGGGCTTCTAATTCTAATAAAATACGTTTTGCAATGGCGGAATCATGTTGGTTAAGTTGTAAACTCTCTAGCCAAATTTTCAAATCAGAAATAGGGATATCTAGAAGTTGACCTATATGTGTATCATTTATTTTTACATACAATGCATCTTTTCGAATACGAGATCCTAAGCATTCATGACAAGGTGTTTTGCCTCGATACCTTGCTTGTAAAACACGATATTGAATTTTGTATAAATTTTCTTGTACCATTTGAAAGAAATCTTGGATGCCACCTTTCCCCTTCCATAATAAATCATATTCCTCTCCACTGAGTTCACGAATAGGTTTGTGTATCGAGAAATCATCTTTGTATTTGATGCTAAATTTTTGCTTCCATTCCGACATTTTCTCACCTTGCCAACATGCAATGGCTCCTTCGTGAACGGATAAATTTTTGTTCGGGATGACAAGATTTGGATCAATACCTAATACCATTCCAAAACCTTCACAGGTGGCACAAGCACCATATGGATTGTTACTCGAAAAAAAGTTGGGCGATGGTTGCTCAAATTGTAAACCATCGAGTTCAAATCGATTACAAAAATGCTCTACTTTTTTCTCATCAATTCGTAAATAAATATCACCATTAGTTTCATCAAATCCAGTTTGTATGCTATCTGCAATGCGATGCAGTTCATCCGTGTCAAAATTCTTGGTTACAATTCTATCAATTAAAATAAAACTCGTTTTAAAATCCAGTTTCAATTTGGTGTCGGCTAATAACTCTTCGATTTGCGAGAGGCTTTTACTTTTACTATCATAAATGCGCGTAAACCCTTTATGCATAAGCTCTTCTAGGTAATAGATTACATTTGAAATGGCTGAAGCAGATATTGGAACAATAAAAAAAACTTTTGTCCCTTGAGGTAAAGTCTTAATGTAGTTTAGTACATCACTTACTTCATCTTTCTTTACTTCTTTGCCACTGATAGGTGAAAATGTTCTGCCAATTTTAGCATAAAGTAATCTTAAGTAATCTATCATTTCTGTCATAGAGCCAACGGTCGAGCGAGGCGTTCGTGCAGTAACCTTCTGTTCGATAGCGATGGCTGGGCAAAGGCCTTCTATCATATCCACATCGGGCTTTTGCATACTTTTCATGAATTGTCGAGCATATGAACTCAGACTTTCAACATATCTGCGTTGTCCTTCAGCAAATAGGGTATCCATTGTCAGTGATGATTTGCCAGAACCACTTACACCTGTTACCACTATGAGTTTATTGTGCGGAAAGGTGACATGCACATTTTTTAAATTATGAACACGCGCTCCTTTTACCTTGATGTCTAGATGATTTTCTTCTGTTTTTCGCTTTGCCAACTTGAGTTACTAATTTCTGATTTATAGATATAACGCCAAAGATAGCAAAATGAAATTGAGCATATATTCTTTCTGAATAAACTTCGGAAGGATCTGCGAAAAACTAATTCATATTACGAAAGCTGAGCTAATTATAAAACCAGTGATTCCCACTTTTATGAAATATTTGGTTTAATATTTTTTTGTAAAAAAATTGTTGTGCAAAGAAAACGTGTTTATATTTAGAAAAATTTATACGAATGAAGATTCTAGAAATTAAGGTAATGAAGGGCCCAAATTATTGGAGTACAAAAAGACATAAGCTAATTGTTATGTTACTCGACTTAGAAGAATTAGAAGAAAAACCAACCGATAAAATACCTGGCTTTTTGGATAGAATTCAGAAAATGTTTCCTTCCATGTACTCCCATAGATGCAGTGAAGGTGTCGAAGGGGGCTTCTTTAAACGCGTTGAGGAAGGTACATGGATGGGGCACGTAATCGAACATATAGCCTTAGAATTGCAAACATTAGCGGGTATGGAAACAGGCTTTGGAAGAACTCGTGGAGCTAGTAAAGAAGGAGTTTACCATGTTGTGTTTTCATATATCGAGGAAGAGGTGGGTAAACAAACCGCCAAAACGGCTGTTGAAATTGCTGAGAGATTAATTTCAGGAGAAGATTTCGATGTAGAGTCATTTATTCAGGAATTGCGCGAAATACGCGAACGTGTTAGGCTTGGACCAAGCACAGGTTCAATCGTAGAAGAAGCCATCAATAGAAATATTCCTTGGATTCGATTGAATAAAAATTCTTTAGTACAGCTTGGTTATGGTATTAATCAACGTCGTATACAAGCTACGGTTGCTAGTACAACAAGTAATATTGCTGTTGAAATTGCTTGTGATAAAGAAGATACAAAAAATATACTCGAAGCTGCTGAGGTTCCTGTGCCACGCGGTCGAATCATTTATGATGAGGAAGATTTAAAAGCAGCCATTGATAGAATTAAGTATCCTATAGTTTTAAAACCTATTAATGGGAATCATGGTCGCGGAGCTACTACCAACATTCAAGATTGGGAAAGTGCTTTGCTCGCTTTTGAGATAGCCAAAAAACATTCTCGTAGCATTATCTGTGAAAAATTTATTACTGGACATGATTTCAGACTACTTGTTATTAATTATAAATTCATTTGTGCTGCTAAGCGCACCCCAGCTTATGTTACAGGTGATGGAAGTAGCTCACTGCAACAGTTAATAGATAAGGTAAATGCGGACCCCCGAAGAGGTTTCGGTCATGAAAAAGTGTTAACACAAATAAAAGTAGATGCTGTAACAGAAAAAATATTATCAGATAAAAGTTTAACCTTAGAAAGTGTGATACCTCAAGGAGAAGTATTGCTGCTAAAACCAACTGCGAATCTCAGCACAGGAGGTACCTCAACCGATGTCACTGATTATGTACATCCTAATAATATCTTTTTAGCCGAACGAATTGCGCGAATCATAGGTCTTGATATATGTGGAATAGAT
>JBIIJE010000023.1:0-27933 GCA_044234005.1 Chitinophagaceae bacterium
CACCAGTTAAAACTGCGTTAATTCTACCATACTGCGCTTCATACCTATCAATCATTCCATCCATTTCAGCGGCAATTCCATTGACAACACCACTTCTAATTGAAGTTTCAGTATCATAACCTAAAATAGAAATATGGCCTTCGCGACTTACATAAGGCAATTTTTGCGTAAACTCATTAAGTGCCCTTAAACGTAGTTCAATACCTGGTGAAATTGCGCCTCCTCTAAATGCATTGTTCTTTGCTAAAAAATTATAAGTGATGCAAGTACCTACTGAAATTACAAGGCTGTCTTCTTTCGGAAATTGTTTAGCAAGACCAGCCACTAAAGCAATCCTATCGTGACCGAGGGTTTCAGGACTACCATAGGCATTTAGAAAAGGAATTTTTGTATTTGTTGAAAGAAGATGAAACTTCGTATGCGTTTGCAATAGATTTTCAATTTCTTTAGCATGATTGACTACAGAAGAAAGAATAGATTTTTGGGGGTTGTGAAAATCAATAAGCATTTTCAACTTTTCAAGAGCTTCTTCGGGATTAAAAATGATTTTATCTATTAGCCTGTCTCCCAAAAATATGGCAGCTTTCATATTGGTATTGCCAAAATCAAGACAAATTGAAACTGGTAACATGATGTATCCTAATAGAAATTTCTTAATTGATTAAACCCCTCTCCGAAGCTGTAAAAGTAGCCGAATATCCAAATATTGTCTAAAAAATGAGGCTAATCATTCATTTTATGCGTGTTAAGAAATTGTGTTCTCGAATTCTCCTTGAATTAAGGCTATAAAGTATTTATAAAATAATGGCACTCTGATTTTTAGAATATCGGCTAATTTCAATCCGGATTTTTACAGCTAATATCGATTGGAATTTTATCACAATGATTGGTATTGCTGTCAGCTTCCATCCTAATCAACATCATTGGCATTTATCTCGACAAATTTGTCGGGAGAAGATTTGATCTGCGACTCAAATCAAATTTGTATAAGACTTTAATACCGATTATACAAATGTAATAGATTAAAATTTAGTTCCTGCATTTAATCTAAAGATACGTATCCATCGGCATTTACCATTTTCGTCAAGCAAAATGTATAATATAAAATTAATGTCAAAATGTTATAAGAACATTGTCTGGCTTCAGAATAGCCTAAACATTTTAGCCTTAGTGCCAACTTGGTGCTAAGCAGGTAATTCTATTTAGTATTTCTAGAAAGTGTTATCGACTATTTTATAAATTTATATTGTGTTAAATATGAGATTGCGTAAGCATAAGTTTTCGGTTTCGAATCTAGATCTATTCATCTTCCGATATTGATAATTTACGAAAATGACCATTTAGCTGTATCCTTTCTTTCAGATTTTGAAGTTCGATAAGTGTCGGTATGGTGCTACGCAAATGTCGTTCAAGATATTCTTGTCTTTCTTGCTCTCGAGAAAGTTGTAATAAGTCGTATTCTTGTTCGACTGACAGGCCAACATGATGAGCAATATCAAATGATTTCAACTCATCATCGGGCAGGTCATATTTTTTAGAGACTTGCAGTATTTTATGGAAATGCCTTAAGTCTTCCAGTAGCCTTGTCATTTTTTCAGGATTGCTATCATAATGAGTCATTGGGAAATTAACAACTGCACCATTGTATAGTTTATTCGGAACAGGTTCAATTAATTCAAGTAATTTAAAAATTTCAACCCCTTGCGTTTTAATATCCATTTCTCCATTTTCATGTACTTTTTGAATACTTAGTATTTCGATGCTCGTACCATACTCACCTAATTTACTTTTGATTACAGATGGAATACCAAATAGTTTTTTTTCATCGTAACAATCTTGAATGAGCTGCTTATATCGTGGTTCAAAAATATGTAGGTTCAATTTTTCTCTAGGGAAAACAACTATATTTAGTGGAAAAATAGGAATGAATTTTGTCATGTTTGTAAAATTAGGATATGCCATTTACTTCATGAAATAGAATTATTAGATTGATTCCCCACCCATAAAGTCATCCAAGTCTCTGCGTTGCTGCTTGGTGGGTCTGCCCTGTTTGCTTAATCGTTTGCCAGTATAGAAACTAGATGCTAAATGTTCATTTTTAATTTTGTCCTCTTCCGGCGTGATGTCGATATAATATTTCAATGATTCTTCGTAAGAAACCCGATTCCCCAGTAATCCTGTAACTTGAAGGGTTAGTTTCTTGGCTTCATTTTTTACTTCATATGTTTCATTTAATAAAACAGGTTTAGATGGTTTTATAGATTCTCCTTTCCATTTTACCTTGCCGGCATCACAAGCTGAGCTTGCTAGTGTACGTGTTTTAAACAATCGAATTGCCCACAAGTATTTATCGATACGTATTTTTTCACTCATAATTTTAAGACATTTCAATAATGACAAAAGCTTGCGCATACTTCTCTGTATGTGTAATGCTGACATGAATCAAGGCATTCAAATACTTATTTGTAAATTCCTGATTCATCAGTCCAATTAAGTGGACAAAAGGTTTGCCATTATTTTCGTGTTGGGTTTCTATTTCATGCAATTTATGATTGCCAATATACTGCACCCCAAATGCTTTGAGGAAAGCTTCTTTTACAGCCCAACGCGCCGCAAAATGCATAAATGGTTTTTTAGTGTTTTCGCAGTATTTAATTTCATTTTCCGAGAAAACATGTTGTTTGAATGCATGATTAGATTGAAGCTTTTGTTCAATCCGGGCTGTCTCAATTAAGTCAGTGCCAATACCAAGTATCATTTATAATTATTTATCACGCGGTACAATTTGTGCCATCAAATCGGCTTCGCAAACCAATTTATTACCGACATAGGCTGTGCCACGCATTTCACAAATACCGCGACGGATTGGCTGTGTTAATTCCATTTTGAGTATTAATGTGTCACCAGGTAATACCTTTTGTTTGAAACGTGCATTGTCAATTTTTAAAAAATAGGTATCAAACTTCTTCTCGGGACCACCTTGATTATTTAATACTAATACTCCGCCTGTTTGGGCTAAGGCTTCGAGTTGAAGTACGGCGGGAAATACAGGATTGCCTGGAAAATGACCTGTAAAACAAGGTTCATTAAATGTAATATTTTTTATGCCTACCACATGATTATCGCTGAGTTCAATTATTTTATCCACTAATAAAAATGGATAACGATGGGGTAGTAATTGCGAAATATAATTTATATCATAAATAGCGGGAGCTGTTGGGTCGTAAATGGGTACATCCAACATGCTTTTATTTTTCTTGATATATTTTTTTATTTGTTTGGCAAGCTCTACATTGGCTTTATGTCCTGGGCGATAGGCAATAATGTTTGCTTTTATGGGATAGCCAACTAAGGTTAAATCACCAATTATGTCTAGTAATTTATGCCTAGCCGGTTCATTGGGGAAATGTAATTTTAAGTTATTTAAAATGCCTTCATGTACGACATCAATGTTGGGCTTATTGAACATCTTAGCCAACTTTTCTAATTCTGGTTTGTCTAGCACTCTGTCTACTACGACGATTGCATTGTCCAAATCCCCACCTTTGATTAAATTGTTGGTATATAAATATTCAATTTCATGAAGGAAGCAAAATGTGCGGCAAGGCGCAATTTCTTTTTTATAATTAGAACTTCCTTTGAAGTAAGCATGCTGTGTACCTAACACATTTGAATTGAAATCTATCATGGTAGTTACCTTGTAATCGGTACTTGGGGTTGCTACCATTTCAACATTCTTTTCTTCATCGATATAAGAGATATTGGTATCGATTGAAAAGTATATTTTTTTAGCATTTTGTTCTTCTATGCCCACGGTTTCAATACTTTTCACAAATGACATGGCACTTCCATCCATGATTGGAATTTCTTCTGCGTTTAATTGAATCAAAACATTATCAACGCCCATGCCAGTAAGTGCAGAAAGAATATGTTCTACTGTAGATATTCTAGCTCCATTGTGCTCTAATGTTGTTCCACGAGATGTATCTACAACATAATCAACATCAGCTTTTATTGTGGGTTGTTCAGGAATGTCTGTTCGTTGAAATTTAATGCCATGTCCTGCGGCAGCTGGTTTTACAATCATGCTTACGGTTACACCCGTATGTAATCCAACTCCATGAACGCTAAACTCGCTTTTAAGGGTATGTTGATTTTCGTATTGCATTGCTTTTGATATACTATTTTTTTAAGTTAATAAGTAATATATGTAATTTTTCAGGTATCAATTTATTCATCATCTTTTTTGATTCAAGAGTACTTCTAGTTGATGTTCTAATTGATTGATTCGCTTTTGCAAGTCGGGTAAATTTCGGAAAATTATTTGACTTTTAATCATTGATTTATAATCAAAAGCAGGAGAACCTGTTAAAGATTGTCCATTCGATTTTATTTCTTTTGCAACACCACTTTGGGCATTAATTTTTGTGCCATCCGCAATTTTTATATGCCCTACAATTCCAGCTTGCCCACCGATCATACAGTATTTGCCGATTTTGGTACTGCCTGAAATGCCGGCTTGTGCAGCAATAACTGTATTATCTCCAATTTCTACATTGTGTGCTATTTGAACTAAATTGTCAAGCTTTACACCTCTGCCAATTTTGGTTGAACCCATCGTGGCTCTATCGATTGTGCAATTTGCTCCCACTTCCACATGGTCTTCTAGAATCACGTTGCCTAGCTGAGGAATTTTGCTAAAACTGCCATTGTCAAACGCAAAACCAAAACCATCGCTACCAATTACACTTCCCGAGTGAATGATGACATTTTCACCAATTACGCAATTTTTATAAATATGAACACCCGAATAAATGATACTACCCTTTCCGATAGATACACCTTGTCCAATAGTTACATGAGGATAAATTCTTACATCATCTGATATAATGGCATGTTCAGAGATATAACTGAAAGCACCGATATAACTTTTTTCAGAAACTTGAGCAGACGAGGCTATGAATGTATGAGGATCAATGCCATATGGTAATTGGGTTGTAGTTGCTTGCTCATACATCTGCAACAATTTGGCAAAAGCTGCATATGCATCAGCCACTATAATTTGGGTAGCTTGAATTGATGTTTTGCTTCTTAACTCTTTGCTTATAAGAATGATACTGGCATTTGTAGAGGCTAGAAAATGCTCGTACTTGGCATTGGCCAAAAAGCATATATCACCTGTTTTTGCTTCTTCTATTTTAGCAACAGACCAAACCTCGGTTGAGGCTTCACCCAATATTTCACCGTGCACCAAAGCTGCAATTTGCTGAGCCGTAAACTTCATATATGTTTAAATACGTCTAGTGATTAAATGCTAAGGTAGCAAATATAGTGTTTTTTCGTGGGTACAAGTAGTCCATCATGCAAGAGGGTATTATCCACTTTAGAGAGCTCTTTTACTTCATTATTTTTAAAAAGTATTTTAATATTCTCATCGCCCAAACTATATGTTTTATTAGAGGTAACGCCTTCTATCAGATAATACTTAAGATGTTCCGGTTTAATATGCTGTTGAATTTGTATTTTAAGTTCTTCAAGGGTAGGTTCGTTCTCTTGGTTGTAATATTTTAGTTTAAATAATTTTCTATTTAAAATTCTTTCGCATAAATCAGCCAGAATAGTGTCTTCGTGCTTGCTCCAAATTTTAATTGCCATAGTAATATCGTAATCGTCTAGTTGAAGAAAATCCTCTAAACAAGTGGCATCTTGATGGAAGCTTTCTTTATCATATTTATTTTCGATGAAGCGTTGTATACTTTGCAG
The DNA here is from genome assembly GCA_044234005.1 of Chitinophagaceae bacterium. Taxonomy (GTDB): domain Bacteria; phylum Bacteroidota; class Bacteroidia; order Chitinophagales; family Chitinophagaceae; genus OLB11. The sequence continues at coordinate 5,764 of JBIIJE010000023.1, forward strand.
GCTATTTATTGGAATTCCTATCTCGAATAAATCTTTAACGCGCTGTAAAATACTATTCATCATCAATTCAGCGCATAGAACCGTTTTGTGTAAATAAACTTGCCAATACATGAGTCTGCGTGAAATAAGAAACTTTTCAATTGAATGAATCCCTTTTTCTTCAACCACCAATTCATCGTTATGAACCGCGAGCATTTTAATAATTCTATCATAACCTACCACACCTTCTGAAACACCTGTAAAAAAACTATCTCTTGCGAGGTAATCAAGTCTATCTAAATCGAGTTGTCCACTTAGTAATTGATGAAGAAATTTTTTAGGATAAGTATTGGTAAAAATTTCGATAGCAGTGCTTAGTTTCCCCTCGAAAGTTGCATTTAACTTATGCATCACCATCCATGAAATTTCTTCATGATGTATTTGTACTAAAGATTGTTCTAAAGCATGAGAAAATGGGCCATGTCCAATGTCGTGTAAAAGAATCGCGATTTTTACAGCTTGTTCTTCTTCTTTAGATATTTCCACACCTTTTTGTTTGAGCTCAACAATCGCAAGATGCATTAAATGATAGGCGCCTAACGCATGATGCAAACGTGTATGCACGGCACCAGGATATACCAAATAAGCAAGCGCCATTTGCTTAATTCGTCGTAAACGCTGAAAATATGGATGGGAAATTAAATCATAAATCAATGAATCATTAATTGTAATAAAGCCATGTACAGGGTCGTTAATTATTTTTCTCAATAGAATAAGTTTTATGAAAACTAATCGTAATTCCCATTATTTTCAATAACGAAAATACCCAAGCTATCCGCGTTAAATGAGTTTGTATTTCCTTTTAAATACATAGTGTAAAAACTGCCGGCTTTCAAATCAGTCATGCCTTGGATATAATTCACATTTGAACCATTTACATTAAAATAATGTTGTCCACTTGGGAAAATTGTATAATCACTCCAATCTCCATTTTTGTAGTTTCGGAAGTGAACAGTAGTATCTAGGTCTTGCGTAACATTTACAGATAAGGCATCGTTGGATAAATGCAAGAAGCGAATTTTACAACTTGAACCACCTGTCGGGATAAATTCTTCTTGAATTTGTCTATATCGAACTTGGTTCGCAGAATCATAAAGGATTAAACTGTAGGCTTTGTTTTCAGCTAATGTTATTGCTGTATCTACTAGCAATTGTCCAGCCGCATTTTTAATTTCTATCTTTCGCTTAGCAGTAATGTATTCTCTGAATTTGCTGTAATTTAGATATTGAACATCTGTAGCATATATTTTTTGATAATCAACAAACAAGTTTACATCGCCACTATTGTGAGAGGCATTTATAAAGCGAATGCGTGATTTTACATCTATAATTTTTGTTTCTTCACAAGCTGCGAACAGAATGACCATTGAAAACAAACAAACAAAACATCGTATCATAACTTCAAATGTAGCTTAAAAAGATTATTAGAAATAATTAAGACTCATATTAATACAAAAATGTTAGCGAATATTAAAAATAATATTACTTATCGTATAAGCCGCTATTTTGCCTTTTCCTGAATAGGAGAATGATCCAATTCGTGAGTCATTTTTATCTTGAATTGTTGTGCTCACACTAATTTTATCAATTTTCGATTGAAAGTCAATATTAACCAAAGGCATACCGGTTTCAGATTCTTCTACAAAATCAATGTTGTATTTCTTTAGATCATTAATCATTTTTTGTTCTTTCGCATTGTTCGCATTATGTGTCAAATAAATTTTAACTGGAATATCTGTGAAAGGAATTAACTGCGGGTAAATCGCAAATACTTCTTGTAAATAATCTTGAGCAGCATCTGGTTTATTTAGTTCACGCTCGCAAATCGCCAGCGCTTCATTCGTGCGAGCAATCAGTAGTTTTTCATTTTCAACATCTATCAGCATTTCATTCAATATACTTTCTAGATAGGATTTTGCTTCATGATACTTACCTTTCTTTATCAATAATTTGGCAGTGAAATATTTGCAATATCTTTTTACATGATAGCGGGATTCTTGCGAAATATCTTCTTGAAATCGTTGTAAAAAGTATTGTGTGCTAAATCCATCAATTAACTCATAAATTTCATCAAACGAAACCGTGCTTTCAGTGGAGAATATTTTATAAATCACTCGGTCTCTTTCAGGGTTAGACGCGAATTGATTGATGATTAAAAATTGTAAGCCATATTTTTCAATATTTAGCTTTGCCATATTGAATAAGCTTGCGGGGTTTAACCACCATCTCTTATTTCGAAAACGAATGGCTTCTATTTCCCTCTTTTTGATCATTAAATTCATAAGCATAACGGTAAAGTCATAATGTCCTTGTCCAAGTGTTGTCCCAATATGAATTTCTTTGAATTGCTGTGCGCGTAAAGCAAATTTTTTCGCTGAAAATATATCGCCTCTATATAAATAGTTTCTGGCTAACGCGATATTGTACCAGCCAAAACCAGGCGTTGAACCATTTGCTTTAATTACATCATTCAATTCTGAAATGCCATCTTTATTATGGTTGGCATATTGATTAAGTATTGAAAGATAATAGTAAGATTCTTTTAATCGTTTATCGCCTTGGTCTTGTTCTTTGGCTATATCATAAAAAACTCTAGCCTCACCAAATTTGGCTTGGACAGACGTGAATGTAGCGTAATTATTCGCAGGAAAGTAAGGTGTCGCTTTTAACTTATCATAATAAGATTGGCCATTTTCAATATCTAATTGATATGTGTATAATATGGATTTGTAATGCCAAACACTTGGCATTTTTTCTTCTACATAATTTGTGGTGAACAGCTTTGCATTAATATCGGCATCACGTTTTATTTTAAGCACTGAACTATCAAGTAATGAGTTGGCATATTTTTCATTATCATCTATATTATTCTTCAAGAAACTTGCTTTCTCGCTTGTATAATATCTATTTCGATGTACAGTCCAAGACATGCTATGATAGCATTCAAGATATTGCTCATCTTGCAAATCCATTTTCTTGCACCGTTGCAATACTGTCCAGATTTCATTTGGCAAATCCATGTTGCTGTAACAATTCACTAATGCATAGGCTGTAAAATCCCAATCTCTATGGTATTGCATTACTTGTAAGTATGACATTACATCAGAGGTACGTAAGCTGATTTCTTTATTGAAATCTTTTTGCATAAGATCAAGTGCGCGCTGTAAATCGTAGGCTGCATTTTTAAATCCAATATAATCGGCAGCATGTTCAAATTTATATCCGCCTTCATACATCCATCCTACATAATAAGTGCTATCTAGTCTTTTAAACTCTCTTCCCCGGGGTAATGCATCTTTACTTGTATAACCTATATCTGTTCGCTTGGCATTTATTTCAAATCGTTTGATGCTTTTCATCGATTGTGAAAAGGAATAAATCGGCAGTAAACAAACTATTATCAAGAGCAGAATAGCTTCGAATAGCCTATTTAGAGTTTGTGAATATAATTTTAGCAACATGTTTATCGTTGACAAATGTAATGCCTTAGACATAAAAAAAGACTCTCAAAATTGAGAGCCTTTATAAATATTAAAAACTTGATTAATGTTTAACTGGATCAGGCGTTGTTGTTGTAGTGCCAGTTGTTTCTGGTGTTAAAACATTTCCTTTAATTGTTAACTTAAGAGATTCTTGACCCGGTGCATTTGTAGTTAAAGTAATGTTTTTTGTGAACGCACCAATTCTTTCAGTGTCGTAGCGAACTTTAATAGAGGCTTTTTTACCTGGCATAATAGGTTCTTTTGGGTAAGTAGGTATTGTGCAACCACAAGATCCAACTGCATTTGAAATAATCAAAGGAGCTTTTCCTGTATTTTTGAAAACAAACTCACGAAATGGTTCACTACTTTTTTTGATAGTACCGTAATCCAATTCTAGTGTTTCAAATTTCATTTGTGGTACTTTATCTTTTTTAATGTCAGTCGCACTAGGTGCTGCTGCAGGAGCAGGAGGAGTTTGAGGTGCTTGCACGTTAGCAACATTAGCTTTGATTGGAGCTGTTGTCGGTGTTTGTTTAGTAGTATTTTGTGCAAAAGATGCAGTTGTAAATCCTGTTATAAGGAAGGCTAGAATTATTTTTTTCATTTGTTTATTAATTTAATATGTCAAAGATATAAATTTTAATGAATGCCTCTCAGAGAGTTTTGTTGTTGTTTTGTTAGTTGGAGAATGTTCTAATTAGCATCTTGAAATGCAATTAATTTGATGTTAAAAATTAGATTGCTATTTGCGGGTATTCCACTCTGTGCAATACTTCCATATCCAAGTGATGACGGAATATAAAAATTTGCCTCAGCACCTTTTTTTAATAACGGAATACCGTATTGCCAACCGATAATTAAATTACTTAATTTAAATGTAATTGTAGAAGTACTTGCATCGAATTGAGTTCCATCTAATAATTTACCTGTGTATTGCACTGATACATTACTGCACAAATTTGGAGAATCGCCACTTCCTTCATTTAATATTTTATAAAACATGCCACTTGTATGTTGTGTTGCACTTATTCCGTTTGTATTTAAATAATTTTGCAGGGTGCTAGTTTCTGCGGCTGATGCAACTTGAGCGGGGCTATTCGCATTGCACTCATTTTTTTTGCATGAGGAAATAAAAGTGAAAGTGAATAAAGTAATAATCGCTAAATAAGTTCTTGAAATTTGTGAATACATAATTTATTTTTTGTTGATTAATTTGAAAATGAAAGAATTGTTTTTTTGTATGTTCCAATAAGAATATTCTTGAGGTGCAAAATTCTTGAAAAAATTATTAATTCCTGTTATCATGCTTCCTTCAAAATCAAAATATGATTTCCCAAGTGCAATGCTGGTTTGTATAGCTTGCCACATTAAGCCACTCATGGCACCGCTATTCGGAAATAATGAGTTGCTACCACCGCATAGGTAATAACTATGAGTTGCATCATGAACAAGAAATAAACCGGCATGATAATTATTATTTTTATCTATTGCATAAAAGAGATGACCTGCGTCATGCAGTTTACAATGCTTATATAGTTTTTGTAGGTAGCCAAGCGTGAAATTAATTTTTTCATCTCGCTTTGCCAGACTTTGTTGCAATAAATTATACAAGGGCGTCGTATCCTGAGAACTTATAAACTTTAAATGCGTATTAAATTTTTTGATTTGCCTTTGCAATGCAGGTTTGAAATTTTTATGAATTAAATCTTTATCTTCCAATCTAAGAATATTAGTTCGTTTTTTCATGATTTGAAATCCTTCTATATCTAGGTTGAATCTTACACTTGGATGAATGTCTATATGAAATATATCAAATTTAGGTAGTTGTCGAAAAATATTTTGTAAGTGCAAATTAAATTCTTTTTGTGTGAAAGCTTCTAAATCACCATGCAATCCAGCATAAGGTGTTAATAGGGTGTTGCGAATAAATTTGAAATTCATTTTTTTTTCATAGACAAAAACAAAATACATGTAGTGTTCGTTTATACAACTTTCAATAACCTTCCAATTTTTATCATGAAAGCTCAACCATGCTGGACTTAGAAAGATGCAGGGATTGTTAGTTGCGCAATACTTTGTATATTTATCTTGTAAAATCACTGAAATCTAATGGCTTTAGTGGGCGAAAGTTTTTTAATGATAATTGCTGGTATACTAAGTAAACTCAAACAAGTAACTAGTGTAATCAGGACTATATTGACGATTTGAGAGGCTTCGAGATGAATAGGTACAGATTGAATAAAGTAAGCAGCTTCATTTAACTTGAAAAAATGAGTTTTATCTTGAATCCAACATAATCCAATACCTAAAATTAATCCAATACTAATTCCTATAATCAAAATGAATGCACTCGAAATAATAAAAATCTGAATTAATTGATTACTTCTCATCCCCAGGGCTTTTAAGATTCCAACCATCCGAGTTCTCTCCAATATCAAAATTAAGAATGCACTGATCATATTGATTATTGCAATAATGAGCATGATAATCATGATCACTGTTTGGTTAGATTTCATAAGGGCAAGCCAAGAAAAAATACTTTCAAATCTTTGTTCTATTGGATAGACCTGTAAATCAGAAGATTGTAATAATTGATTCATTTTATTAATTATATCATCTTTATGCATCAAATTATCTATATAGATTTCGTAACCATGTATTGATTCTAGGCTATCGTCTTTTACACTTTGAATGAGTCGCATATCGCAAATTCCAATGATATCATCAAATTCTTCTAAACCTGTTTTGTATATGCCACAGACATTCACTTTACGTATTTTAGGTTGAAACTCATTTTCATTCAGGAAATACAATAGTATTGGACTTCCAATTTGCAATCTTAAAGTAGTTGCCATTTTCTTCGAAATGATTATCTCTTGATTATAGGGTCCATTTGTTAGGTTGAAATTCTCCCCTTCAATGAGATAGGATTGAATGGAAACATTTCTCTGATTTAACTGAATGCCTTTTAAAACCATCCCTTCTATTTCCTCTTTGGCTTTTACGATACAAGGTTGAAGGCGAAAACTACTTACTTGTTTCACATCCTGAATCGATGATAAATTTTGTTTTAATTTATCGTCGTATATTATAGTTTCTTCATTCAATAAACTATTGGGTTCTGGTAAGAAGGGGGTGACATGAATATCGCCCCAAGCCTCATAAAATTTTTCTTGAATTACTTTTTGATAGCCACTTGTAATCGCAGCTCCGAGTATCATGACACAAACACTGATGGCGATGGCACTAATTGCAATTTTAATAATAAATGAAGTAAAATTCCGCTGCTTATTAAATGCTAATCGCTTGGCAATAAAGAATGCAAGTGTCATGAAGTATCAAAGTAAAGGTATTTTTTAAATATCTCTTATAAAAAAAGACTACCACATCAGCGGTAGCCTTATTTAAATAAATTAAAAAATTAATTTTTAACAGGCACAACATTCGTTGGCTGCGTTTTATTAGGATCAGCTATTACATTACCTTTAATATACAATTCATATTTTTTCTTATCGCATTGCGCATTTGAAGTGATATAAACTGTTTTGTTTATTTTCTCTCCACCATGTCCTGCCGAATTATATTTTACTGAAATTTTTCCTTTCTGACCTGGTTTTATTGGAGATTTTGTCCAATCGGGTGTTGTACATCCGCATGAAGCAGTACAACTTTGGATGAGAAGAGGGGTTTTACCCGTATTCGTGAATTCAAAATCGAAAGTAGGTTGAGCTCCTTCCTTTACATTTCCAAAGTCATGTGTTTCCTCATTAAATTTAAAAATTGGAGCATTAGGGTCATTAATTTGAGCTTTCATGCTAAGCGCTATACCTAGTAGAAAGAGCATGGAAAAAATTGTTTTCATTATTGCTGTATATTTTTAATCTCTGTTTTTAATTAGTGCTTCATCATGCTGTTCGTATTCGAAGGCACAGAAGATGATGGAGCTGGTTCAACATTACCTGTAATTTTCAACTTCTTAGTTCCAATATTTGAAGTCACTGTAATTTCTTTTGTGAAACTATTAGGACGACCTTGTGTAGCGTAACTTGCCGTAATTTTTGATGATTTGCCAGGTAAGATTGGTTCTTTCGACCAAGATGGTGTTGTACAACCACATGAAGCTGTTACGTTTTGTAAAATTACTGGTTCTTTACCTGTATTCGTAAATTCAAAATCATAGCTTACACTTGGACCTTCTGGAATAGTACCAAAGCTATGTTCTTCATTTTTAAATTTTAAAGCTTCTGGATTCATGTTCGCAGAACCTGGAGTTTGTGCGGGTTGAACCGTCGGTGATGGAACCGGTGGTGCCTTACTAACGATTTTTGGTGTTTCAGCTGCTTTTGTTTGTGGAGCAACTTTTTTGTCTTTAGTTTGAGCCATCATCGCAGTGCTCATCATTACGAAGGATGCGAATAATAAAATTGATTTTTTCATAATAATATTTTTATTTTTTTACTGAGAACCAAAAATAGAATTAAAGTTTAATTTGAAATCAAAGTCAAGTTAAGTCCACGTTAAGTTATTCGTGTTTAACACTCATTTTTAAATTATAAATTTTTTGTGAAGAGCGAAATAGAAACTTACTTTTGTAGCAATTAATTACTAGCACTAATTTTTATTTTATGAATACACTGACTACTGCCATACAAGCTGATAAAATGTCATTTGAAGATTTTAAGCAAGATGTATTAACAGATTACACCATTGCTGTACAAAGCAGGGAAGCTAGTTTAATGGGGCGTAAAGAAGTGTTAACGGGCAAAGCAAAGTTTGGGATATTTGGAGATGGAAAGGAATTAGCTCAAATAGCTATGGCAAAGTGTTTTCGAGAAGGAGATTTTCGCTCTGGCTATTATCGCGATCAAACTTTTATGTTCGCAAGCGGTATGAGTGATATTTATAAATTCTTTTCGCAACTTTATGCCAACCCAGATGTGAATGAAGAACCTAGTAGTGCCGGTAGACAAATGAATGGTCACTATGGAACAAGATTATTAGATGAAAATGGAGCATGGAAAAGTCAAACAACAACTAAAAATAGTAGTTCCGATATTTCGCCCACTGCTGGACAAATGGTTAGAGGCTTAGGATTAGCGTTCGCTTCTAAATTATATCGTAAGCAAGAAAATTTACATCATCTAACTGATTTTTCTATTCAGGGAAATGAAGTTTGTTTCACAACTATTGGTGATGCATCTACCAGTGAAGGTTTGTTTTGGGAAACTGTGAATGCAGCAGGTGTTATGCAGGTTCCGCTGGCTATTTTTGTTTGGGATGATGGGTATGGTATTTCAGTACCGCGAAAATTTCAAACCTCTAAAAACTCCATTTCAGAGGCTTTGTCAGGATTTCAATTTGATCCTAAATTAGGTGGCGTAGACATTTATCAAGTAAAAGGATGGGATTATGCAGCCATGTGTGAAACATTTAAGAATGGAATTTCAAGAATGCGCGAAACACATACGCCCGCAGTATTTCATGTACAAGAAATTACTCAGCCTCAAGGTCATTCTACTTCAGGCTCACATGAAAGGTACAAAAGCAAGGATCGATTGGAATGGGAAAAGGAAATGGATTGCATTCGAAAAATGCGTGAGTTCATCTTGGAGAATACAATCGCGACAGAAGAAACTTTAAACCAAATAGATGCTGATGCCAAAGCATTTGTGCTAGAGGCAAAGAAAAAAGCATGGGAAAACTTCTTATCACCTATCAAGCAGCAAGTGCAACAAACTACCAAACTTTGTAATGATTTGATTTATGAAGGAGATTCGAATGCTCAAATAATTTCGACTTTAATTAGTGAATTGAATGCGATTAAAGAACCATTAAGAAGAGATGTGATGAAACTTTTGGCGAAAGTGGTTTCTTGGCAAGGTAATTCACAAGCTTTCTTAGCACTTAAAAATTATTATCAAAGTCTTCGTGATGATGCAAATGATAAGTATAGCTCTGTTTTACATTCTCAATCCTCGGAAGCCGTTACAAAAATTAAAGAAGTTAAAGCTTCATACGATGCAGAACCGGAGCAGTTAAATGGCTTTGAGATACTTAATAAATTTTTCGATCACACATTATCGCGCGATTCTCGAGTGTTTGCTTTTGGTGAGGACGTAGGTAACATTGGTGACGTAAATCAAGGTTTTGCAGGCTTGCAAGAGAAACATGGTAAATGGCGTGTGTTTGATGCCGGGATTCGTGAAGCGACTATTATGGGGCAAGGCATAGGTATGGCGTTAAGAGGTTTAAGGCCAATTGCTGAAATTCAATATTTAGATTATTTATTATATGGGTTGCAGGTTTTGAGCGATGATGTGGCAACTCTGCAGTGGCGCACGAAGGGTGGGCAAAAGTGTCCTTTGATTGTGCGAACACGTGGGCATCGTTTAGAAGGGGTTTGGCATAGTGGTTCACCCATGGGAATGATGATAAATGCTTTAAGAGGTATTCATGTTTGCGTGCCAAGGAATATGGTACAAGCAGTAGGAATGTACAATACCTTATTACAATCTGATGAACCTGCCATCGTAGTAGAATGTTTGAATGGCTATCGTTTAAAAGAAAAAATGCCAAGTAATTTATACGAAATGACAGTTCCACTAGGCATTCCCGAAATATTAGTTGCAGGTGATGATGTCACCATCGTTTCTTATGGTTCCACGCTTCGAATCATTGAAGATGCCATGCGCGAATATTTAACTCCGGCAGGTATTAGTTGTGAGTTGATTGATGTACAAACCTTATTGCCATTTGATACCACACATGTAATTATAGATTCATTGAAAAAAACGAATCGAATTATTTTTATAGACGAAGATGTTCCAAGTGGTGCCGTAGCTTATATGTTTCAGCAAGTCATGGAAATTCAAGGTGGCTATCGTTGGTTAGATGTTGCACCGAAAACCTTGTCTGCTCATGCACATCGTCCAGCATACGGAAGCGATGGCGATTATTTTAGCAAGCCCAACGCGGAAGATATTGCACAAGCAATTACTGCCATGATGAGTGAATAATATTTTTTCAAAGAAATGAATTTGAGAATATTTTACGGTTTTGTATTTCTATTGTTTTATGCAGCTTGTAAGCCAACTGATAAGCAAAAATTACTTGGAAAATGGCAATGCGAAAATGATTGGTTTCATTATAAAACGGACTCTACTTATAGTTCTGGTAAATATGAAATCACGATGGTGGATAATTATAAGTACACATTAGATGCACAAACGCATGAATTGAATATTTACACGAATAAAGCGAATGAAACATTTTATTTAAAATATAAGTTTGTGCATGACGATACTTTATATGTAAGAAATATTATGAGTTCGGATACAAGCTGGGTTGTTTTTACCAGGCAAAATGAAAAGAAATGGGATTAAAAAAAGTAGATACATATAAACACAAGGGGCTTCGTAAAAAATTAATAGAAGAAATTCGCAATAAAGGCATTAACAATGAGGATGTTTTGCGAGCTATGGATAATGTACCACGTCATTTCTTTTTGGACGCGGCATTTGAAAAGGTTGCATATGAAGATAGAGCATTTCAAATCGGAGAAGGGCAAACCATATCTCATCCGTACACTGTAGCTTATCAAACTCAACTTTTAGATGTAAAACCATTTCAAAAAATATTGGAGATTGGCACTGGAAGCGTTTATCAAGCTTCGGTCTTAGCTGAAATGGGGGCTTGGGTTTATACTATAGAACGGCAAAAGAAGTTGTTTGAGAGAAATCATGACTTCCCTTTGAAACAAAAATATTTTACAATTAAATTTTTCGACGGAGATGGATTTGAAGGCTTACCTATTTATGCCCCCTTTGATAGAATTATCATAACAGCAGCAGCACCTCATATTCCGAGTAAATTAATTAAGCAATTAAAAGTAGGTGGTATCATGGTAATTCCTGTTGATAATGGCGGAAAAGGTCAAACTATGACGCGAATTATTAAACATAGCGAAGAAGAAATAGAAGAGCAGCAATTTGAAGATTTTCGATTTGTACCCATGTTAAAAGGAATCGCTAAATAAGGCTTCCTAAGTAACATGAAAATTGAGTATTCATCGGTTCTTGAATAGGAGAAAAGGAACATGTACTGAAGCTTTTCGATACGAGAAGTTCAAGTTGTGTTTGGCAATAAAAGATTGGTCTAAATAGAGCATCACACTGTTATTATATACATCTTAGCTAGATTGAATTGTAAATGCGGCATTGTTGAATTGTTTAGGATGCTTTAAATAGGTTTTTTTATTTGTTGATACAAGCCAATACATTGTTTAGCTTCAACCACATCATGTACTCGCAAAATATTCGCTCCTTGCTGTAAAGCTAATAGATGCAGGGCGGATGTAGCAGATAAGGCATCTTCCGCTTGGATGTTTAATAATTTGTAAATCATAGATTTTCTCGAAATGCCGACTAATATAGGCATTTGCAAATCTGTAAATTTGCGTAATCCATTCAGAAGTTCGTAATTATGTTTAATGGTTTTGCCAAAACCAAAACCAACATCTAATATTACTTTACGAATCGATAATGAATGAAAGTAAGCTAGTCGCTCTTCAAAAAAGTGATAAACATCTTTCACAACATCCTGATAGAATGGTGATAATTGCATGTCTTTTGGCTTGCCTTTCATATGCATACATACATAATAGGAATCGTATTTTTTGATAATCGATGCCATATTCTTGTCCAACATCCCACCACTAATATCATTCACCATTTGAACGCCCATTTGTAAAGCTGTTTCAGCTAATTCGCCTCGGTAAGTGTCTATGGAAATAAACTGATTAGGATATTTAATTCGGATGTATTCAATAATTGGTATACATCGCTTCATTTCTTCTTCAATGGTAATTTCTTCGCTATTAGGTTTGCTAGTCATACCTCCTATATCGATAATATCAGCACCTTCTACTATTAATTTGTCGACGTGATCTTGCAAAAGAGTCAATTCGTTACTTGCATGTTGTTTGTAGAAAGAATCAGGCGATGCATTCAGAATTCCCATGACTAAAGGATGCGGCAAATTCATAATATCTAATGTTGAATTCATATACTTAAATAATTACTTTTGTGGCTCAAATTACGAACTCAAAAATAGAATGTCAAATACAGAGCTATCTTATCAACAAATCATGAATTCATGTGAAAGTGTTTTTGTTGCAAAAACTAAAGATTATGGTACTTCGTGGCGCGTCTTGAGGCCTATTTCTATCGTCGATCAATTATATATTAAAGCACAAAGAATTAGAACAATACAAGATACAGGTGTACAAAAAGTGAATGAAGACATTCAAGGTGAATGGAAGGCAATTATTAATTATGGCATTATCGCTTTGATGCAAATGGACTTAATTGATAATGATGATTGGGATGTACCTGTGCATGAAGCGCATGAATTGTATCACAAACATTTTAGGGAAACTTACGAGCTCATGCTTCAAAAGAATCACGATTATGGCGAAGCTTGGCGTAATATGAGTCAAGAATCCTTGGCCGATTTGATATTGACTAAAGTATTGCGTATCAAACAAATCATCGCAAATAATGGAAAGACTGTGGTGTCTGAGGGTATTGATGCGAACTATCGAGATATAATTAATTATGCAGTTTTTGCATTAATACTTGCTGATTCAAACTGATAATTTAAAAGCTATATTTGCAAGCCAAATACAAGCATTATGGGATTATTTGATAAATTATTTAAGCGGAATAAACAGCAAGAGGAAGCGAAAGAAAGTCTTGATAAAGGCTTAGAAAAGACCAAAGAGAGTTTTTTTTCAAAAATTACAAAGGCGGTTGCGGGTAAATCTTCTGTGGATGCCGATGTGCTAGATAGTTTAGAGGAGGCGCTAATTATGTCAGATGTTGGCGTGGCTACAACCGTAGAAATTATCAAACGAATTGAAGACAGAGTTGCTAAAGATAAATATTTAGGCACCTCACAGCTTAATGAATTGCTGCAAGAAGAAATGGCGAATGTTTTAGCAGATGCGCCTTCACTTGAATATCAAAATTTTGATTTGCCACCTAATCATAAACCTTATGTGATTTTGGTAGTAGGTGTAAATGGAGTGGGTAAAACAACTACCATTGGCAAACTAGCCTACAATTATAAGAATGCTGGTAAGAAAGTTGTTTTAGGTGCTGCTGATACTTTTCGCGCGGCTGCTGTTTCACAGCTTACCATTTGGAGCGAAAGAGTAGGAGTGGATATTGTAAAGAAAGAAATGGGCAGTGATCCAGCATCTGTTGCTTTTGATTCGGTGAATAGTGCGGTCGCCAAAGGAGCAGATGTATTAATTATTGATACAGCTGGACGTTTGCACAACAAAGCTCATTTAATGGATGAGTTGAATAAGATAAAACGTGTTATACAAAAAGTAATTCCAGATGCGCCACATGATGTATTGCTCGTACTGGATGGTAGCACCGGACAAAATGCATTAGAGCAAGCTAAGCAATTTACTCAAACCACCGATGTAAAGTCGTTAGCTATTACGAAGCTTGATGGAACCGCTAAAGGAGGGGTTGTTTTAGCCATTGCACATCAATTTAAAATACCCGTTAAATATATAGGTGTAGGAGAGCAAATGCAGCACTTACAAGTATTTAATAAGTATGAATTCGTCGATAGTTTATTCAGCCTGAAATAAGTAAATTTGGTTTAAGAAAGCAATTACAAAATTGCGTCAATTGAATTTCACGAAACAATACTCATATGCCGATTATATAACTTGGCAATTCAAAGAGCGTGTTGAGTGAATCAAAGATTGGATTCTGAAAATGAGTCCATCGCCTAGTACAGGGCATCAACAAATTGCTCGGGATTTTACTTATTATTTTGCCAACTACTTTAAAAAAAACAGTGTGTAAGGCATTTTTCGCTCCGTTTGATGTTCGATTCATTGATGCTAAGAAATCAAAAAATGACACACAAGTATTTACAGTCGTTCAACCAGCTATATGTGTAATTTGTGATGTAAAGAAGTTAGATGACCGAGGATGTAGTGGTGCCCCAGATTTAATTATTGAAATTGTAAGCCCTGGTAATTCTAAAAGAGAAATGAAAACTAAATACGCACTCCATGAAGAAAATGGAGTGCGTGAATATTCGATAGCCAATCCTTTGAAAAAGAATATTATGCTTTACAGTTTCAAATCTAAGAAATACCAATTGAAGAAGATATTTTTTGATGATGATACCATTGAAAGCGCTTTATTTAAAGGGCTCTCAATAGATTTAAAGAATATTTTTAAGTAGAAATATATTTTTTAAAACCCTGTAAATTCAAAATATGATTTTTAATTTACAGGGTTTGTTTTTACATTTGGGGCATGATAAAGCGACATTTAGAAACTGATTTGATGCAATTGCTCAAGCAATTTCCTTGTGTTGCTATATTGGGGCCTAGGCAAACCGGGAAAACGACCTTGGTAAAATCATTGACCAAGAAAATCAAAAAAGAAACGCTCTATCTTGATCTTGAAAAGCCATCCGATAAGTTAAAATTACAAGATGCAGAAAGTTTTTTAAGCTACCATAAAGATAAGTGCATCATTATCGATGAAATACAATACATGCCCGAGTTATTCAATTTGTTGCGCGCATTAATTGATGAGAAGCGCAAGCCAGCTCGATTCATCGTAACAGGTTCTGCGAGTCCTGCTTTGGTAAAAGGTGTATCCGAATCATTGGCAGGAAGAGTTGCCTATACCGAATTAACACCTATTGGATTGCACGAATTGTCTAAGTCATTTGCTATAAATAAGCATTGGTTTCGTGGAGGATTCCCTGATGCATTAACTTCAAAAACGGATATAAAATCAAAGCAATGGCTCGCTATTTTCTTGAAAAGCTATATTGAGCGTGACTTGAATCAACTATTTAATATTACCTTGACCACGAGTTTGATTCGTAATTTTTGGACTATGCTTTCATACAATAGTGCTTTACCATGGAACGCTGAAAATTATGCGAGGGCACTGGGAGTTACCGGACCTACCGTAAATCGGTATTTGGATTATTTAGAAGGGGCATTTTTGATCCGGCGATTGCAACCTTGGTTTGCTAATATTAATCGGAGATTGGTAAAGGCACCAAAAATTTATATTCGGGATAGCGGTTTGTTGCATCGTTTGGCGAATATCGAAACGATGGATGAGTTAAAAGGCAATAGTATTATTGGTGCATCATGGGAAGGCTATGTGATTGAGCAAATTGCACAAGTAGTGCCACCAAGTATTACATTGTTTTATTATCGTACGCAAGATGGCGCTGAAGTAGATTTATTGTTGGTAAAAAAGAACAAAGTAGTGAGTTGTATTGAAATTAAGGTGAGCAAAACGGCGAGCCCGAGTAAAGGTTTCTATGAAAGTATCAAAGTATTGAAATCAAGTAAGAACTATATCATAAGCCCTGATAGTGACTTGTATCCCCTGCATGAAAATGTATGGATGTGCAGCCTGAAGACATTTATTCAAACTGAATTAGTAAAAATATGAACCCTGTAAATTCAAAATAAAATGTTGAATTTACAGGGTTGTAAAAATGATTAAAAAATATGAAAACAAAAAAAATACACCAAGACATTGTGAATATAACAACTTTAGGCTGCTCTAAGAATATGGTTGATAGCGAAGTTTTAAGTGGACAATTAGCTGCTAATGGTATAGAGGTCATGCATGAAAGTGAGAAGCCGAATTACAATATTTCTATTATTAATACGTGTGGCTTTATCGATAAAGCAAAAGAGGAAAGTATTAATACCATACTAGAACACGTAGCCTTAAAAGAGGAAGGACATTTAGAAAAGGTATATGTTACCGGTTGTTTGAGCGAACGGTACAAAGGTGATTTGGAGCAAGAAATTCCCGGTGTGGATGCATGGTTTGGGACAATGGAATTACCAAATATTTTGAAAGCATTCGAAGCCGATTATAAAGCAGAATTAGTGGGCGAGCGTATGCTAAGTACACCTAGCCATTACGCGTATTTGAAAATATCGGAGGGATGCAATAGAACATGCTCGTTTTGTGCAATCCCCCTTATGCGGGGTAAACATGTATCTAAACCGATGAATGAAATCATTCGAGAAGCTGAATTGCTCGTGGCAAAAGGCGTGAAAGAAATTATGTTGATCGCGCAGGAGCTAACTTATTATGGATTGGACATATACAAAGAGAGGAAACTCGCTGAATTGTTAGAAAGACTTTCGGAAGTAGAAGGATTGGTATGGATACGTTTGCATTATGCTTACCCGCACAAATTTCCAATGGAGGTATTGGAAGTCGTAAAAGCCAAAGAGAATATTTGCAACTACTTAGACATGCCATTGCAACATGTGTCAGATAAAATGCTAACGGCCATGAAGCGACAAATTACGAGGGCAGAAATGATGGATTTAATAACTAAGATAAGAGAAGCAGTGCCCGGTATTTGTTTGCGAACCACCCTTATTGTTGGATTTCCAGGAGAGACAGAAGAGGACATTGAAGATTTGAAAAACTTTTTAGAGGAAGTGAAATTTGATAGGGTAGGTGTTTTTACTTATTCACATGAGGATAATACAAGTGCATTTGCGTCAGTGGATACCTTAAGCCAAGAGGAAAAAGAAGAAAGAGCACAGGAAATTATGTCGGTTCAGCAAGATATTTCTTTGGCGAAGAACGAAGAGAAAGTGGGTAAAGTATATAAAGTAATTATAGATAAAAAAGAGGCTGGAAGATATATTGGTCGAACAGAATTTGATAGTGTGGAGGTGGATAATGAGGTGGTTATTTCCACGAAAAAGAAATTAGTGATAGGTGATTTTGTAATGGTAAAAGTAGTAAAGGCTTTTGATTATGACTTAGAGGCGGAGTTGGTATAAATTAAGAATGGGATAGCCCTAAAGCCTATTCAGCCATGAAAATGGAATTACGTTGTTTAGTGCAAAATCCTACAAAGTGTTGTAATTCGCGTTAGGGATAGTAGTGCAAATCCTATATCGTGCTGCAAGACGATATAGATTGAAACGTATAGCCCGCTCGAACGCCCAAAAAACAATCACGTTAAGATTGATTGACTAAATAGTTCTTATAATTGCTTTTATTCGTATTTTTCCGCCCTAAAGTAAAATTAATACATGAAACGATTGTTTTTATTGGCTCTCATTATTATTGCAACACAAGCTGTAATGGCTCAATTTAGAATCGGACCAACAGGAGGTTTAAATTTTAATCGGCAAGTATTTAAATCAAATTCATACAAATATGATGGTTTGTTTAAAAATCAACTAGGGTTTCATATGGGTGCTATTTCTGATTTATTGATTACGCCTCGATGGAGCTTGCAATCAGAGTTGATTTATACACGACGGGGTGGTTCTTACAAAACTGAAAGGTTGAATGTGGCAGAAGAGTTTAAGTCGACGGTTGGATATTTGAGCTTACCACTTTGCATGACTTATAAGCAAGATTTTAAGTCGGCATATTTAATTATGGGTGTAGGTCCTTATATAGAGAAGTTATTGCATTCGACTCAAACTTACAATATAAATGGCTTGAATATTGAGAGTGGATCAATGCGTGTTGGCACAGATTATACACAAGATGAGATAAAGCCATGGAGTGCAGGTGTGAAGTTGAAAGCCGGTTTTGAATTGAAATCTGGTTTCTACGGAGTGCTTTATTACGACATTGGCACAGCAGATATTAATCCGAGAATGACCGTAACTCGCAACAAAACCTATGGAGTGCAGTTTGCTTACATTTTCAGTTTAACTGAAGAAGATAGGTATAACAGATTTAATAATTACTACGAATTCTAATTCGCTAGCTGAATTTATACATATTAGCCTAATGAATTGTTGTTAATGTCATATGACTTCTACATTATCTTTTTAGGATTTCTCTTTAATAAATTATTATGTTGTTAACTGAATGCGAGTTGTTGTTAATTTGGTTACGATGAACCAATTTCTTTGTAAGTATAATTTCTAAAACATGGACTTTGGCCGTCAGTTTATACCGATTAGACAAATGTAATAGATTAAAATTTCGTTCCTCTATTTAATATAACTATATGTATTCATAGGCATTTGCCATTTTCGTCAAGCGAAATTTATAATATAAAATTAATGTCAAAATAGTATAATAGCAGCACTAACAGATGTATGGTTCCAATTGGTGTGGCTTTACGGATTATCATTAAAAATTTAATACTCCTGCGTCGAATTTATTTTTGTAGAAAAGTCATATCGGACTTTATTACAAAAATCAAGAAGGAGGTCCGATTTTTTGATTATTGAATCTCGTTGCGTGGAAGGAGCTATCGGATTCCGATTTTGTTTCCAAAGCTTACTTTTAGGTTCATACCCGTGATTCACGGCAGGTCACTTCGTTTCTGCTACAAAATCTCGTGTTAAGGGTATTATGTTATTTAATTATTATTTGTCTTGTTAAAGTTGGGTTTAGGTTTTGTTGAATGCCATACCTGCGTAAATTTGCGATTCACACTCAAATAGTCATAATTTATGCTCAAACAAATTACCCTTTTTAAGCGGCAAAACACTTTCGTTTCCGTGAGATTCTTGCTAGCTGCACTTTTGTCATTCTATGGACTTTTTTCAAACGCACAGATAACCATCTTTTCCGAAAGTATTGGAACAGTCGGTGGAACTACTACGATTTTAAGCCATACAGGTTGGCAAAACGCAAGCTTAGTATTCAATAGTGGCGATATTGCCACCCCTTGTGATATTCGCACAACAAATGTTTCAAGCGGATATGCAGGTGCTTCAGGTAACGCAAATGCTTTTTTTACGGGTACAGCAGGTAGCTATGGATTGGGGATTTCCAATATTAATGCCTCAACTTTCCAAAATTTAACATTACAATTTGGTTATCGCAAAGAAAGTGCTTCAATTCACGCGACTTTTGCGATTGATTATTGGAGTGGCTCTGCTTGGGTGAATGTCGCTAATACTTCATCTGCTATGTTTAATGAAGCCGCAAATGCTAGTACGGGTTGGTACTTATCAAAAGTAATATCTATTCCTTCTGGTGCTAATATTAGTGGTTTGAAAATCCGATTCGTTAAATCTGCAAGTCAGTCTATTCGTATTGATGATATCATACTCAGAGGGGCATCAGCTTCTCCGCCAGTTGTTACATCAAATACAGCGACTGCAACAGTTGGCACTGCGTTTAATTATAATATTATAGCCACAAATGCTCCAACGAGTTATGCTTCATCAAGTTTGCCAGCGAATGGGTTGTCTATAAATACAACTTCTGGAGCTATTACAGGAACACCAAACACAACTGGTTCATATTCAATTGCTTTAGAAGCCACGAATGGCTTAGGTTCTGGAGCAGGTACATTATCCTTAACAGTAAATCCAGGCAATCAAACAATAAGTGGTTTGCCTGCAACAGATACAAAAACTTTTGGCGCCGCTAATTATAATTTAGCAGCTACAACGAATTCAGGTTTGCCTATTACTTACATGAGCTCAAATACCAATGTTGCAACCATATTAGGAAATTCAGTTACCATTGTTGGTGCCGGCACCACAACTATCACAGCTTCTCAAGCAGGGGATGCGAATTGGAATGCAGCTGTTGGCGCGACGCAAAATTTGACTGTTAATCAAGCAAGCCAAACGATTACATTCGGAGCCTTGCCAAATAAATTAACAACAGATGCTCCATTTGCATTAACAGCTACAGCAAGTTCTGGTTTGCCAGTTAGCTATATAAGCTCAAATACATCTGTTGCAACGATACTAGGTAATGTAGTAACGATAGTTGCGGATGGGACAGCGGTTATCACAGCCTCACAAGCAGGTGATGCGAATTATTTAGCAGCTTCAAATGTGGATCAAAGTCAATTAGTCATTCAAGGTGGTTTAACATCGCAAACAATTACATTCGATGCACTTTCGAATGCTATCTATGGTGATGTGCCAATAACCTTAACAGCAACTGCAAGCTCAGGGTTGCCAGTAACTTATTCAAGTACGAGTACCAATATTTCAATTGCAGGAAATTTGGTAACTATTTTAGCGCCGGGTACAGCATCTATCACCGCTTCACAAGCTGGTGGTAGTGGATATGCGCCAGCGAATAATGTTATACAATCTTTATTGATTGCACCCAAAAATTTAACTGTTTCAGGTGTTATCGCACAAGGCAAAACCTACGATGGATCAACAACAGCTATTTTAGATTTAAGTGGAGCAACTTTAAATACCATAGTGGGTTCTGATAATGTAGGAGTGACAGGTACTGCAGTATTTGATAATGCAAATGCAGGGATTGGTATTAATGTAACTCCGAGTTTAAGTTTAACTGGAGCACAAGCAAGTTATTACACATTAACACAACCGACCTTAAGTGCTGACATTTCTAAGGCCAATCAAAATTTAGTATTTGGAACATTAGCTGGAAAATTCTTTGGCAATGCACCATATACTTTAAGTGCAACAGCAGGAGCTTCTGGGAATCCAATTGTGTTTACAAGTGATAATAATTCAGTAATTTCTATTATTGGAAATACTGCAACCGTTGGAAATGCTGGATCTGCTAATATTACTGCTTTCCAAGCAGGTAATACTAACTACAATGATGCAACTGTGGTGCAAGTTCAAAGTGTAGGTCAGGCGTTTAACAACATTACTTTTGCGGCCTTGCCAGGTAAAATAATTGGCGACGCCCCTTTTAGTTTAATCGCCACATCTAGCTCAGGCTTGCCTGTTACATTTACTAGTTCTAATCCTGCAGTTGCAGATGTAGTGGGTAATATAGTTACAATTTATTCAGTCGGTGATGCAAATATTATTGCTTCACAAGCAGGTAATGCAAATTATTTAGCGGCCACTAATGTTTCAAGAGTTTTATCTGTTACCTATCCATTGATAGCAGCTTGGGATTTTACAGGTCTTAATAATGTTTCAACAGCAACCGCTACATTGTTTAATTCAAATTTAGTTTCAGCATCTAGTGGTAACTTAATCACGAGAGGTCCTGGAGCAGCTTCAAGCACGGGTGTAAATTCATTCAGAACTACAGGCTTCCAAAATAATGGAATCTCAACTGGCAATACAGATTATTTCCAAACTAAGTTAACCTCAGTAGCTGGCAATTCACTTTCGCTTTCTTCAATTACTGCAAATATAGCAGGAACCGCTAGTTTTGCAGTTGCACCTGGTGTAAGCTCACAATTTGCTTATAGTATAGATGGTACAACATTTACATTAATTGGTTCACCAACAGTAACTGTAGGTACACCGGCATCAATACCATTAATTGATGTGACTTCAATATCAGCATTGCAAAATGTTGCTCCAGGAACAACTATCACAATTCGTTATTATGCAAGTGGACAAACTACTACAGGAGGTTGGGGCTTTAATTCACCAGCATTAGGTGTAAATGGTTTAGCTTTTGGCGGTAAATTATGTGCACATACAGCAAGTACTACCAATCTAGCAATTTGTTCATCACAATTACCTTATAGCTGGAATAGTCAATCATTGACTGCGGCTGGTACATACACATTTACAACTACTAATGCAGCTGGTTGTGATTCAGTAGCGACTTTGAATTTGACAGTGAATAATTGTAATACTATTCTGAATATAACCGCGTTTATA
>JBIIJE010000108.1:0-8549 GCA_044234005.1 Chitinophagaceae bacterium
GTGATAATTTCTGCATAAAAAATATAACATTACTCGAAATAACGAGCAAACTGCAAAATCTATTCGAAAAAACAAAAGCCTCAAATTTTACGAATTAATAAATTTTGAAAAACAAGTTGAGTAAACCCTAAAACTTAACTTACTTTGTTTTAAAATGGATTCCTGAAGTTCCATGAAAAAAATATGAAATTCTATCAACGTAAAACATTTTGGCTCGTTATCATTTTTGCCTATGCTGTGATTTTTTTTCGATGGCATGCTATTTCCATACACGATGAAGGTTATGGTAGATCATGGTATTATGGCGATGGTTTTAGTGGCCGCAATGTAGAAAGCGCTGCTAAATTTTATTTAGACTCTGGCTTTGTTAGGAATTATAGTTTGCCGACTTATTATTATACTGACGCCATACAAAACAATAATTCAGTTTATACGCATTATCCACCTATGTCGGAATGGATAGGTGGTGTTTTCGCATCTATTACTGGTCATTGGGAAGGAAAGTACATTGCCTTGCTACCCATTTTACTTTCATTTTTGTTGGTTATCGTTATTTACAAATTTCTGAGCGAAATTTTAAATGATGATAAAGCAAGTTTTATTTCAGGAAGCATTCTTGTTTTATCCTTATACTTTATTGGTTATGTAGACGATATACATCAACACCTCTATGTCGAATTGAGCAAATGGTCATTTGTGTACCTATGGTGGAGGCACTTAAAATTTAATACTTCGCATGTATATGTATTGGTCTTATGGTGCTTATACTTTATTATGTGCATGCTATCATTTGAACCCTACATCTATATCGCTATCCTGACGCTTGGCTTTAGTGTGGTGCTGCAAAAAAAATGGCTAAGTTGGCAAATGGTAGTTATAGCCTCCGCCCCTATTATCGCTTTTAGCTTGCGTTTATATTTAAACACTTTGCATTTAGGTTCCTTTGAAGCTATGCTTGCTGATATGAAAGGTGCTTTTATAAACAGAACAGGTGGAGATAGCAATTGGTCCGAGTTAGGACATGCGATGACACTCAATGATTATTTGTTCTTACTCCCTAAAACAAGATTTACCCGCCTTGGCCATTTTTACATTTTGCCAACTATTACGCTCATATACTTAGGCTTTTTAGGCTTGAAATCTATTTATCGTAAAAACAAAGAGTTGTTTCGATTGAGTATGGTTATCTATGTAGCTTGTATAAGCTGGATATTTGTGATGCCTCAACATGCGCTTATTCATGTGTTCACTTTAAAACACATGGCTATACTCATGGGTATCATAATTGGTGTTGGCATTTTGCAATATCTTGATCTATTTAAAAAACATTTTACTGAAAAAAAATATGCATTTCTGCTGGCACATGGTGTATTCATATCTTACAGCGTATTTTATGTAGCTATCAATACGGTTTACCTACTCTATTTAAAATTTGGCTTGGCATACCCTCATTTCGGAAAAGAGCCCTATTATGTGATTGACAATTTATTCTTCTAAAGCAGATGCTTTCAAAAATCACATATTGGATCACCTTCGTTATATTAAGTTATTTATGCTTTACATTTTATCCGAGATGGGAACATGGCGGAAATGAGGCCACCATTAGCTGGGATGCAAGTGGCTATTATGCATACTTACCTGCCTTCATCATTTATAAAGATGTGAAACAAATGAAGTTTCATGATTCTCTCATGCAAGTATATGGCTTTACGCCGTACAATACTCAATATAAATTGGTTGATAGTTTCGGCAACAAAACCTGTGTTTATACAATTGGTCAAGCAATTAATTATTTACCCTTTTTTCTGATTGCACATTCGCTCGCAACTAGCTTGGGGTATCCTGCTGATGGATATAGTTTGCCATATCAAGTAGCGATAAGCTTAGGTGCATTGCTCATGGGTTTAATCGGGTTATATTATTTACGTAAAGTACTACTCGAGTATTTTTCAGAAGTAACTACCAGTGTCACAATGCTGATACTCGTATTTGCTACCAATTATCTCAATTATATAATTATAGATGCCGGCATGACGCATTGCTGGATATTCAGTTGGCTTTGTATTCTTTTATATCATACCATTCAATTTTACAAAAAACCAACGACTTATCGTGGCATCGGAATTGGTGCAATGGTGGGCTTTATTACCATTATACGCCCAACTGATTTTTTATGCATCTTAATTCCGCTGTGTTGGAACCTACATACATTTAGCATATCTGGTTTTAAGAATCGGCTAGCATTCATACTCGAACATTTTCGAAAATATCTTTTTGCTTTCATAGTAGGCGCTAGCGTAATAAGTATTCAATTCATGTATTGGAAATATACCACAGGGCACTGGTACTCCTACTCGTATTCAGGCGAAGGTTTTAGTTGGACCAAGCCTCATTTTATGGATTATATATTCAGCTATCGAAGCGGCTGGTTAACCTATACACCCATTATGTATCTGGCAATTTTTGGCATTTACTTTATACTTCGTAAAAAATTTCAGCAAGTAACCATACTGATAACGCTAGCATGCACAATATGGTATGTAACAGCTTGGGAAATATGGTGGTATGGGGGCAGAGCCATGATACAATCCTATGCGATGTGGGTTTTCCCGCTTGCTTATGTAGTAGAAAATTTACAAAAAAATGTAATCAGTAGAATCCTACTAAGTTTTCTTTTTGTATTTGGATTATCCTATAATTATTGGTTTACGAAAAACATACATGGCGGTATTATCGATTATTCCAACATGACAAAAAAATATTTTTGGCGCAGCCTAGGTAAATATGAAATTGATAAGCGTGAAAAGAAATTTTTAGAAATACATGATTACTATGATGGAAAAATAAAAGACAGCCTTATACTTTTTAATTTCCGCAAAAAAAATATTCCTATTGGTACTGATTCGACGTTTGAAAGCAACTTACTAAACGAGGAAGAAATACTTTTCAAAACATCGGATAGTGTTTTACAGCAATATGAATGGGCTCGCTTGCGTTTGCGTTTTCAGGTAAATAAAGCCCAATGGGATCAATCATTTATGCACACGATGCAACTTTTACTGAGCCACGATAACAAGCAAGTTCGCTCTAATACATTTAAACTTGAGCGTGTTTGTGAGGACACTGAAATAGTGAATGAATATTTAGACATCAAGTTGAGCAAGACAGATTTTGATAAACTAGAATGGATAATCAAAAAACCTAAATTGGCAAATAATCAATTGTATATTCATAGTGCCGAACTTATACTCTTTGGCGAAGATTAAATTGAAACGCAACAGCATTCAATATTAATTTTTACATTTGCCTCAATTGAAAATAAAATTTTGAAGCCATTACTCGATACTAGAAAATTACAGGTAGTCATTGAAAGGCTGTCGCATCAGCTTATTGAGAATCATGGTGATTTCAGTGAGACTGCATTAATTGGCATTCAACCGCGAGGTATCTATTTAGCAAATCGTGTTGTAGCTTATTTAAATCAATTATTAAATAAAGAAATTGATTACGGTAAACTAGACATC
Organism: Chitinophagaceae bacterium; assembly: GCA_044234005.1. Lineage (GTDB taxonomy): Bacteria > Bacteroidota > Bacteroidia > Chitinophagales > Chitinophagaceae > OLB11. The sequence continues at coordinate 3,525 of JBIIJE010000108.1, forward strand.
ACATTTTATCGCGATGATTTCAGCACCGGATTACATATACCAAATCAAACGGAGATTGATTTTTCGATAGAAGATAAAAAAGTAGTACTTATTGATGATGTATTATTTACAGGTCGTACTATCCGAAGCGCGATGGATGCTATTCTTGACTTTGGCAGACCGAGCAAAGTAGAACTGATGATATTAATAGACAGAAGATACCGACGCGAATTGCCCATACAAGCCGATTATATTGGATTGACTGTTGACTCCATGAATACTCAAAAAGTAAAAGTATATTGGCAAGAGAAGGACGACAGAGATGAAGTAATTATGCTAAACCCTGAAAAATAAATGAAAACAAGTAAACAAAAGTTATCTGTCAATCATCTATTAGGCATTAAAGACTTAAGTGTTGACGATATTCAACTTATTTTTCAAACAGCTGAAAATTTTAAGGGCATATTACAACGTCCTATCAAAAAAGTTCCAACACTACGTGATACAACTATCGTAAATTTATTTTACGAAAATTCAACACGAACTAGAATCTCATTTGAACTAGCCGAAAAAAGACTAGGCGCTGATACCATCAATTTTACAACCAGCAACTCAAGTGTCAGCAAAGGCGAAACATTGATCGATACTGTAAACAACATACTTGCCATGAAAGTGGATATGGTGGTCATGCGGCATAGTGCGAGTGGAGCACCACATTTCTTATCCAATCATATTGATGCGGCAATTATAAACGCAGGAGATGGAACCAATGAGCATCCCACGCAAGCCTTGTTGGATGCGTACTCAATGCGTGAAAAATTAGGCGATTTACAAGGTAAAAAAATTGCAATTATTGGTGATATCATGCACTCTCGTGTTGCCTTATCAAATATTTTTTGCTTAAAAAAATTAGGTGCTGAAGTTTGTGTGGTAGGCCCGCCTACTCTAATTCCTAAATATATAGAATCCTTAGGTGTATCCGTAAGTTACAATGTACAAGAAGCCTTGCAATGGTGCGATGTGGCAAATATTTTACGCATCCAATTAGAGCGTCAAAATATGCCTTTATTTTCCTCGTTGCGAGAGTATAGTTTGTTTTATGGTGTTAACAAAGCAATGCTTGATAGGTTACAGCAAGAAATTTTAATTATGCATCCTGGTCCAATTAATAGAGGTGTAGAAATCACATCAGAAGTTGCAGACAGCCACCATTCACTTATACTTGACCAAGTTGAAAATGGCGTTGCAATTCGCATGGCAGTACTTTATTTATTAGCTGGTAAGGAATAAAAAAAGCTAGCACTTTCGCGCTAGCCTTACTTATAAAATTTTTAAACCATTCTTTTACTCTGCTTTTTACACATGCGTTACTTTCTTCAACAAATTGTTTTCAAGTATTTGCATTACACACATACCATTTCTTAAATAGCTCATGTCGATGATGTAATTGTTTATTCCATCAATCGTATTTCCTTGTGTTTGCTGTACCATTCTTTCGGTTATACCATTTTGACATTAATTTTTATATTATACATTTCGCTTGACGAAAATTGTAAATGCCTATGGATACAAATGTTTAGATTAAATGGAGGAACGAAATTTTAATCTATTACATTTGTCTAATCGGTATGAGTACAAATGAAACGCATTCCAAATTCTTGAAGATGACTGTAGTTCAATCACTTTCTGAAAAAGATATTGCTTATGAAGTACCAAAAATAGTATGTCAAAGCGCTACTGTTATGACAGATAGACGAAGATGTTATACACCATTAAAGGATATAGCTAAAGAGCACCATGTGAAAATAATAAGGGATAAAAAGCAAGTCTGTGAAACCTTTCCCTGGGTGCATATTGCAATCAGCAATACCAAAAAGAAACTTAAAGGGTTACATCATCATGTAAAAAATGAATACATGCAAAACTACTTGAACGAATTTTGCTACAAGTACAATCGAAGATTCCTCAAGCATTTAACTTTTGATAGACTTATAATTGCAACACTAACAAGTGCATGATTCCAATTGGTGTAGCTTTACGGATTATCATTATTTTTTTTAGTCTAATTATTCAATAAATCTGCATTTAATTGATCGAAATATGTTTTTTGAACTTAATTCGAGTCATTTGATATTTTTTTCACGATACAAAAGCAATTTTTTTTTAAGATTGATGATTTAAACAAATGTTGTAGTTAAAATACTTGAACTAATGTTAAAAATTTTTGTAGAAAATTTAAGTTAAAAGATAGATAAATATTGAATCGACTAAAATAATCCCTATGCCGGAGAATAGATTATTTATTCAGTTTCTTTAAAAATTGCGACGAGATTTATACCATCGCTTGTTTTAACTCCACGATACATGCCTTCGCTATTGTAACAAAGTTGGTAATTACCGAGCGTGTCGACCGCTATAATACCACCCTCACCACCTAGCTTAACTAACTTATCCATAACTACGGTTTCACAAGCTTGTTGCAAGCTGAAATTCTTATATTCCATTAAACACGAAATATCATAAGCTACCACGGCTCGTAAAAAAAATTCACCGTGTCCTGTGCAACTTACCGCACAACTTAAATCATTGGCATAAGTACCAGCGCCAAGCACACAACTATCGCCCAATCTGCCAAATCGTTTATTCGTCATACCACCAGTGGATGTAGCCGCGGCAACATGACCAAAAGTATCCAGCGCTACCGCGCCTACCGTTCCAAACTTTTTGTTTTCATGCGATTTTAAATTATCTTCTTTATGATCGAGCTGATAAAACTCACTATCTTTTATTTGGAGCCATTGATCATGTCTATAATCTGTGTGAAAATATTCGGCGGGCTTTGTTTCTAGACCACGCGATAAAGCAAACTCTTTGGCACCATCACCACTAAGCATTACATGTCCAGAATGCAACATGACTTCCTTCGCTAACAAAATAGGATTCTTAATATGTTGCACGCTTGCTACTGAGCCTGCTTCTAAATTACTACCGTCCATGAGGGAAGCATCCATTTCATGAATTCCTTGGTTTGTAAAAACGGAACCCTTGCCAGCGTTAAATAATTCATTGTCTTCCAGACTTTTCACAGCTTCTACTACTGCATCCAAAGCACTTCCCTGCTTCGCCAAAATATTGTACCCTGTATCTAGCGCGTCTTGCAAACCTTTCCTGTACTTGCTTTCCAGTTCTGAAGTGAGCATACTTTTTAATATTGTACCAGCCCCACCATGAATTGCTATCGTAAATTTTGACATGAGATATTTTATTGAAGCGCAAATATAAGTCTTGAAATCACATTTAGTTTATAGCAGGATTCAGAATCCTGATTAGATTTTTTATTTGAATCTAAATTATGCGATAGGATTTGAGGAACTAAAATTCTTGCTTCTTAGTGGGTATCATTAATAACTAACGATAAGAATTAGAAGCTATTCTCAATGCTTGCAATATATTAAATCATACAGAAATAAAATTTATAACAGCCCAATTTTCGTCTACTCAATTATTATTAATATAATTTTAATAGGCAGCTACTCCCGATGATTTATATCGGGACAAGAATGACTTCAGCAAGATTTTTTTTAAATTGGGGTTGAAAAATTTAATACTCCTGCGTCGAATTGATTTTTCTAAGAAAAGCCTGATTAGGCTTTATTACAAAATCAAAATGAGTTACGAATTTTAGATTTTTGAATCCCGATGCGAAGAAGTAGCTATCGTAAGGTTAATACCTCGTAACTCTGCTCCGATTTGATACCGATTTTATTTCCAAAACTTGCTTTGGGGTTCATCCTACGCGTGATTCACAGCAGCTCACTTGTTTCTGTTTCAAAATATCGGTTTAACCCAAATTACGGAATTGGATTTCTCAAAGTAAAATTCTTGTTTGTTAGTTAGTCTCGTTAGCACTAAGGAGAGGAAATGAAAATTGTCATTAAGCTTGATTTAATATTACTAAATCGATTCTGCATTTCTAATGCTTTATTTAGGTCTAATACCACTTTGACATTAATTTTATATTAGACATTTCGCTTGACGAAAATGGTAAATGCCGATGGATACAAATGTTTAGAATAGATGGAGGAACGAAATTTTAATCTGTTACATTTGTCTAATCGGTATAACGAATAGATGGGTTAGTTTACAGATTTTATTAGCATTAGAGTTCTTTCTTTCAACCCCGACTTTTCTTCGGGTCTGAGTCTCTGGTCAAGGATAAACTGAAAATGGTAACAGGTACCATAGGGATAATTATAATTTATTTTCTTTCGCGTTTTCATTCCTATGAATAAACAAACACAAAAAAAGGACATCTCTCGATATCCAATTTATTTAAAGCATATTTTCCAACCTAATCTTTAGGCATTTTCTAATACCTTGGGAGCTGCTGCTAAAATTTCATCATTCGCTTGTGAAGCATACTTGTCGAAATTTTTAACAAACATAGCTGCTAACTCATAGGCTTTACGCATATAAGCTTCTTTGTCGTTCCACGTGCCATTGGCCGACAATAATTCATCTGGCACATTCGGACAACTTGTTGGCACATCATATCCAAAAACAGGATGTTGCTCATACTCCACCTTATCCAAATCTCCATTCATAGCAGCAGTTATCATAGCTCGTGTATAACTCAATTTCATACGATTGCCAACACCATAAGATCCGCCGGCCCAGCCTGTATTCACAAGCCATACTTTTACATCAGGATGTTGGTCTAATTTCTTACCTAAAAGCTCGGCATATTTTGTAGGATGCAAAGGCAAAAATGCACGTCCAAAACAAGCACTAAAAGTAGCTTGCGGCTCAGTAACACCAACTTCAGTACCAGCAACTTTAGCCGTATAACCACTGATAAAGCTGTACATAGCTTGCCCCTTATTTAAGCGCGAAATAGGAGGTAAAATACCGTACGCATCACAAGTTAAAAAGAAAATATTCTTAGGATCACCTCCAATACTTGGCACTTTGGCATTAATAATATGATGAATCGGATATGCAACACGAGTATTCTCAGTAATGCTACCATCCGCAAAATCAACTGAA
>JBIIJE010000109.1:0-8509 GCA_044234005.1 Chitinophagaceae bacterium
AATGCGGTTGACCATTTCCTCATAACAGGTTGATAATAGTTTAATTCGCAATAGGCAATAAACTGATTGACATCATCTTTTAATATCAAACCTTTATGAGAAACATAAGCTTGCATTTCTATACCATGTGTTGGATAGATTCTAACATCTGTGTTATTAAATTTTACTTGATACTTCAGTTCTAAATAATCAATTTTTTTGCGCCCTAAGCCCAAATAATTAGTATTCAGATTAAACAAATCAGGTGTAATGCTGTAGTTGTTATAGCTTACATTTACTTCGTGGGTTAACGCATAAGCAGGTCGATATGTATAAGTCAATTCTGTTTGAAATCGCTTATAAGGATAATTTAAACTACTGTAAAAAAGTAATTTATTGGAATCTGTTTGATAATTGATTTCTCTACTGGTTTGATAAGTGGCACTAATTCCTATGCCATGTTTTAGTGATTTATCGATATAGGGAATTTTGTAAAATAGATCAAAAAACTTATTGTAACCTACTTGCACAGTGCCTCCTATCCTTTCATTTCTTCCACGAAAATTCATGCGTGTTAATGTCATACCTATATTGGTTCTGTTTAATTTCCCGCCAAATTCATTCCACCAAACATTAAAGTTTCTATCCGCTAATGAAAAAATTGGTTGAGGAATCCAATAAAAGTATTCATGCACTCTAAAGGAAACATCGATTGAATCCTTTTCAACAAGATATACGCGGTATTGCACATTGGTAAACAATTGCAGGTTCAAAATTCTTGATTTGTTGAATTCAAGTATTTCTATCAAATCTTCTTTTTCGATGTGGTAGGCAGCATGTATATTCATTTCACGTTCTATGATTTGAGGCTTAGTCTTTTTATTACCTTCAAAATTTATTGATCGAATTACAAATTTATTTTCAGCCAAAGATTCCATCGAATCCAGATTTAGTAAGCGTGTTTGTGCAACCACGTGGTTGGTGAATAATACCCCAAGATGGATTAAAATAGCAACAATGAATGCATTTAAATATTTCACAAAAAACGAGCCCGCTAATTCAATGAATAGATTTGAATTTCGTTGGGTAGCCGAATATAGACTTTATTTCGTTCTACTCTGACTTGATGTATGTCTAAAAAAGAGGGAAGTTTTATTTTCTTCTCAGTGATGGTTTGAGTATTGTATGCATGCAATGCAATTGCGTCGGTAAAAACCAAGTCGTTCTGAAACAATTGAACTTCTTTCGTTTTAAAACTATATGTATTTGTATAGAAGCCAAATAAGTCAAATTTAAAAATGCCCTGTAATGAGTCAATGATATATAAATTGCGGTTTTGTTCTACCATAAAAATGGGGTCTAATTGTTGGTCTAGTATATTTCTCATAGGAGATGAAAATTGAATATTCAATTTATCATCTATTTTCAGTAAACGAGCTTCTACAGGATCGTAAATCCAGACTTTACCATCTGCTGAGCTTGCCACGCATTTAATATTTTGCAAGTTAATTTGCGGTAATTTTAAAATACTTTTCACAGAAAGCATATTATCTAATACGACTATTTGTCCATAATTGGCATAATAAAGGAGTAGTCGAAGGGGATTTGTGGCATCGATATGGGTAATTTTACCATTTCGAACTTCATTGAACAAGCCAATACTATCTCCTTCTGCATTGTACTTTACAAGTGTGTTATTTGACTTAATCACATACAAATTGCCAATGGCATCTGTGGTAAAGAGTGAGGAATTGCATGGTATAGATTTTTGAAAAATCAACTCATCTTGCCCATAACTAATATGTGTAAACAAACATAGACAAATAAAGCTAAGCCATTTCATTGTTAGCTTATCACTCAATTTTATTGTAACGTTGAATATGAGCCGTTATAAATTAATCGCCAATCCAAACCATCTGTTTCGCTAAAATATAGTCCAGCATCTGTAGCCGCGAAAAGATAATTTCGTTTAAAATCTGTTCGGTAAGTTACTGATTTGCCTTCGACAAACCCAACTTTAGCATACCACGGTAAACCCACACCTGTGCTTTCAAAAGCTGTTCCATTTAAACGATACAAGCCAGAACTATCATAACCAATATAAAACTGATTATTATCGAACGCTTGGTTACCAAATAAGATTTTCTTCTTAGTGGGCATCCCGGTGCATTTAGTCCAATCGATTCCATTTAGGCTATAATAAACACCTTGTCTACCATTATAATCAATAACTAATAAGGTATCGCCTTTATGAGAAATGTACCAATTGGTTGTATCACGTCCCAAACGATTTGTAGTATTTTGAGTAACAGGCGTCCATGGATTTGAGCCTTGTTTTCGCCATATCCTTCCAGAATCTTCTATGATGTACAAGTCGCCATTTTTTAACTGTGTAATTGAAGTAGGGTTGCCTGCGCCTCCAGCCCAATTTGATTCAACATTAAAAGTTTTACCAGCATCTGTGCTCACATATAAATTTCCATTACCAATCAAATCAGCATCGGTATTAGCACATATATAAACTCTTTTTTCTCCTTTGTCGTATAATCCTGTATTCGGTAAATAATATTTGCGAAGTTCATTGATGTAAGGAATTTTATTCAATCCATTTGAGCGTACGAACATTTTGCCGTCATCGGTACTTACATAAACATGTTGTTTAAGATAAATAATATTTGAATCCGCAACAATGATTTGTCGAGTGATGGAGTTGTCCGTATTAAACAAAGAATTATAACTCAAGGCATCATTCGTTTTTTGAACTACACCATTATAACCACCAATGAACAATACATATGGCAATTTAACGGTAGCTGAGTTGTCAACTTGGTTGTATTTTTCGCAAGACGAAAATGCAAAAGGTAACAATGCCAAGATAAGCCAATGGGCTGAAAAATGTTTGAAATTTAATTTCATGCTTACTAATTTTTAAAAAATGACCGAAATAGCTTTTATTTTTCGGCTATCTTTACCCTAAATCAGACGCTAATATACAGGAAATCGTTTGAATTAGATTAAAATTATTAAATTATGAAGCTATCATTTCATGGAGCAGCCCAGACTGTTACAGGTTCGAAACACATTATTCATTTAAAAAATGGAAAAAAAATACTCCTAGATTGTGGTTTATTTCAAGGCTTAGGGGATGAAACATTGGAGCATAATACTCATTTTGGCTTCAATCCGATGGAAATAAGTTATGTGTTTTTATCACATGCTCATATCGATCATAGTGGCTTATTGCCTAAACTTGTAAAGGAAGGTTATCATGGGAAAATATATTGCACGGAAGCGACAAGGGATTTAGCAACCATACTTTTGCAAGATTCTGCTTACATTCAAGAATCTGATGTAGCCTTTGTGAATAAAAGAAGAGCTGCACAAAATTTACCTCCTATTGAACCTTTGTATTCTATTTCAGATGCAAATAAAGTCATCGAGTTTTTTGAAGTAATTCCGTTTAGAACGAAAGTGAAAATTGATGATGAAATAACCTTGGAAATGACAGATGCAGGGCATATTTTAGGCAGTGCCGCGGTGCATGTAAATGTGATAGAAAAAGGGAAAGAAACCCGAATTACTTTTAGCGGTGATGTGGGCAGGTATCGAGATGTAATTTTAAAATCACCTGAAGAATTTGCACAATCAGACTATATCATTTTAGAAAGCACTTATGGAAATTCCTTGCATGAGGATTTTCAAGATACAGATCAAATTTTACTCAAAGAAATACAAGAAACTTGTATTGAGAATAAAGGTAAAGTAATCATACCTGCGTTTAGTGTTGGTCGAACCCAAGAAATAATATTTGCTTTAAACAAGCTAGAGGAACAAGGAGAACTACCAGATGTAAATTATTACGTCGATAGTCCTCTTTCTGTAAAAACTACACAAATTATTAAGCAGCATGCCGAGCTTTATAATAAACGTGTACACGATTTGATGAAAAAAGATAAATATCCTTTTGATTTTAAAAATTTACATTTCATAACGGATGTCGAGGAATCAAAAGTCTTGAACAGAAAAAAGGAACCTCTTGTAATAATTTCTGCTTCTGGCATGGCAGAGGCCGGTAGGGTAAAGCATCATATTGCTAACAATATTGAGAATCCGCGCAATAAAATTTTAATGGTTGGCTATTGTGAACCTCATTCGTTAGGTGCAAAATTGATGCGAGGTGATAAGCAGGTAAAAATTTTCCGTGAGCAATTTGAAGTAAAAGCTCAAATTTCAAGCATTAGAAGTATGAGTGCACATGGTGATTATAATGATTTATGTCAGTTTTTAGCATGTCAAAATCCTGCTTTGGTAAAGTCTTTATTTTTGGTTCATGGTGAGCCAGAAGTCCAAATTGATTTTCAAAAGCGTTTAATTCGAAAAGGGTTTAAACAAGTTGAGATACCTAGGAGACATGAGGTTTTTGAGTTGAATTGATAGCCTTTTAGAATCTAAATATTTATCCTTTGGATTTAATAATCTTTAATTTTTTTTAATGTAAAAACTGTTAAGAAAATTGCTAAATTATTTTTCCTAAGAAATCTTGCAAATACTGCTAAAATAGAATAATTATTTCACTCGAATGTCAAAGTATTTGGACAATCTGCCTACGAATTTGTTTTAAAAAAACTACGAAAGAGCTTAAAAAACCCTTATTAAATCATTTTTACTATACTAGATTTGCTTTATGATTAAAAAATTGATGAATTTATTTTTCTCGATAATTAAAGGAGATGTGGTACTTGACTATTATGCGATTGGCATTAAGCGGGAAAGAATTTTTAGTATTCCCAAGTTTACAAACTACATAAGGATTCATAACCTTGAATTAGTGGCACAAGAAATAAAAGAGAAGGGTCTGAAAGGCGCAATTGCTGAAGTTGGAGTCTACAAAGGAGAGTTTGCTAAATATTTAAACATTGCATTTCCTGAAAAAAAGCTTTACTTATTCGACACCTTTGAAGGCTTTGATTCTAATGATGTAAGTATAGAGAATGAAAAATCTTTTAGTACTGCAGATCAAGATTTTTCAAATACTTCGATAAATGAAGTCCTATCTAAAATGAAATTCAAGAACAACTGTATCATCAAGCAAGGCTATTTTCCAGAATCACTTGATGGTATAGAAGAGACCTTTTCTTTTGTTTCGTTAGATGCTGATTTGTATAAGCCAATTAAAGATGGTCTAATTTATTTTTACCCAAGATTAGAAAAAGGGGGATTCATTTTTATTCACGATTATAATAATGATTTGTATAGAGGTGCTAAACAAGCAGTTAGAGAATTTGCTGAGGAGTATGGAGTTTCTTACACTCCTCTCCCTGATACTTGGGGAACTGTTGCAATTACTAAATAAAACCTACTCCACACAGTAGTTCTTCAAGCTATTTAAACTCCCATTTACAACATTAAAATCTACTTCCGATAAAATTCCATTTACCCTGCCTTTACAACTATGCTGCCAAATCAGCCAATCTCTGCTTATTCTTGGTTCATGAAGCTGCTCGTAATGCGCTGCCCAAAAGGGATACGCATTAAACGCTTCGCCTAAATTCTTTTCATAAAAATCAACATTTGAATAAATTATAGGTTTAGTTTTATAATGCGCTTCCAATACTTCAGCACAATCTTTTACAACCTTCCTAATTTGGGTATCTGATTGTCGCTTTGTTTCTTCAATATCAATTACAGGGGCTAAATCTCCAGATTGTAACTTAACCTTTGAAATAAAATAGTCAGCTTGCATTTTACCACTTTTATTGGCATGCAAATACAAATATGCGCCTCTCAATAATTTTCGATCAGCAAGCTGATTCCAATTCAATTTGAACTTACGATCCATTTTATTAGTGCCTTCAGTTGCTTTTACAATTGCAAACGATAAACGTTGGCCTTTGTCTTCCATCTCACTCACTAATTCCCAATCAATTTCATGTTGGTAGTGAGATACATCAATGCCATGTGTTTTATAACCCGCTGGAATCGAAATTCCGAAATTAGGATATAGAATAGGTCGTCTCGATAAATAAAAATATTTGTAGCCTACGAATAAAATCAACAAAATAACAATGCTTACGGATATCCATTTTTGCTCAGGTCTCATTTGCTCGCTTTCTAAATTTCAAACAATGCTAGAAAATTATTTCATGAAATTTCAAATATCTTTGACAAATATTCGTTAAACTTCTACATGCGTTCAATTTTACTCTTGTTATTCATACCGATTACCATGTTCGCACAAATACTCGGCGGTGAACGAAGTATGGAGTTTTTACAACTCTCTCAAAGCGCTCATGTTACTGCTATGGGGGGGTATTGTGTCAATGCTTTATCTAGGGACGCATCATTTTTTACTGCAAATCCGGCCTTGCTTAGTGAGGGATCCCATAGCCATTTACAATTGAACTATAATAGCTTTTATGCGAAGAGTAGATTTCTATCTAGCAACTATGTACATCATCTTGCTAAGGCTGAAACCACTTTAGGCTTTGCGATTCAATATCTCAATCATGGTGAAATGAAAGCTACAGATGCTTCCGGTAACGTGTTTGGAAATATCAGAGCCAATGAATACACCATGCAAATGAGTGCTGCCAGAACTTATAAAGGGAAAATTCGATATGGCACGACCTTGAAATTTGCAAATTCACGTTTAGATATTAGAACCGCAAGCGCCTTATTACTTGATTTTGGAGTAACTTATACAGATACACTAAGAAATTGGTATATCGGCGGTGTGTTTAAAAATGCAGGTGTGAGGTTGCGCAATTATGAAAGCGGGGTTTCTCAACCTTTACCTTTTGATTTGCAAATCGGTATTTATAAAAAATTCGATAAAGCGCCTTTTGCTATTTATGTAATTGGTCATCATTTATACACTTGGGATATAAGGTATGATAATCCAGCGGATCAAGTCAACAATCAACTAATTTTTGGTGATACAAGTTCGACTCAAGCTAAAAGCTATTTTGCAGATAAACTTTTTCGACATGTCAATGCAGGCGTGGCGTTGCACTTAGGGAAAAAAATGGAATTTAACTTCGCTTATAATCATTTACGTCGAATGGAGTTGAGCCTTGCTGAAAGACGAGCTATGTCAGGTTTTTCAATGGGATTGACGATTTATTTACCCAAACTTACCTTGACTTATGCCCGCGGAAATTATCATTTATCAGGTGCCCAAAACGAAATAGGATTAAGCATGAAACTCGATAAGCTCTTTGGTATCGATGTTTTAAAAGGGAGATAATTTGTTTATTTCAAATCCTTGCCGCTAAAGCTAAAGGGTAGCAGATTTTTGGCAGTTTTAATTTTATAAATTTTACCACCTTGACCTGTTAAAAACAATATAATACTTTGCCCATTTCTATCCTCACATTCCGATATAAATTGGCGACACATTCCGCAAGGAAAGGCTGGCTTATTAGAATCACCTAGTGGGGCAATATAGCTGATTGCAATTGCATCTATTTTTTGTAACGGGAACTGCGAAATTGCGGAAGCTAATGCACTTCTTTCTGCACAAATACCAACAGGATACGAGGCGTTTTCAATATTTACGCCAGAAACAATTTCCAAATTCTGCATCATTACGGCTGCACCCACTCTAAAATTAGAATAAGGTGCGTATGCTTGATTTGATATCTCTCTGGCACTCATGATGAGCCTGTAATCTAATTCCGACAAGCTTTGGTCGTCAAAATATTCTTCGTAATCAAATTCAAATATTGGCATTGCTTTTTTTTGAACAATTCAAAAGTAAACTAATATTAGCTAAGCACATATCAATTATCAATTTTTTCAACGTATCAAAAAATACATTGCAATAAAAGCTAATTGGGTAAAAAAAGCAAAGCTTCGTTATACTCGAAATTATTTCCATCATTGTTTTTTCTGTATGGATACTTTTAACAAGCTCTAAATATTAACCCTTTACAAATAATAACGCTTTCAATTTCTCACTCACTAATATTGTACTTTAATTCGAAATTTGGCACTCGAAATTCCTTTACAAGCTTGAAACATTTTACAGCTAGTACTCTATAATATTTTTTGATCTCAAAATAGTTCGTGATTTATTTCACCGATAAATGACCGTAAACTCTCGTCGGCTATGTTTTTCTACTTTTCATTACCATTTGGTTTCTCCGTGGTATGTATCAATTACAAGTTATATTATTAAAGTTCTTGATAATCAAATTTCATGACACGCATATTAGATAGTAGTTTTGTCCTATATATGATTTCTAGGCTAAGCGCACCTTATCATTACGCGACTATTCTCATTACTTGTTGTTTCTTGTCTTGTGCAGACGAAAAAGGAAGTAAGTTGAGTTCAAATAAAACTGGTTTTTTTGAAACCACAAGAATTGATATTGAGAAAGTAATTCCAACTTTACAACAACATGTTGAAGCTTTAAAAGGTGATTCTACCACACAAACTGAAATAGATTGGGTAAAGCAAGCTTATCAAGAAAGTCAGTATCATCCTTTTTGGATTGGCAAAGGTGGTGTTGAAGACTATACAGCTCAA
>JBIIJE010000001.1:0-85260 GCA_044234005.1 Chitinophagaceae bacterium
ACGCTGAGCGATTACAACGTATTGCTATTGGGTTTAAGTACCCTTTAATCACCTACATCGTCTTGATCTCAATTAATTTAATATATGTTTTCTTACCTAGTAATCTTTTTTCTTTTGATATGAATGCATTGGAAATCATTTGCCAAGGGATTAGGTTTATTGATTCATTTTTTGATTTCTAGTTAATCTATAAAAGGATATTCTACGCATGAACTTTTTAAAAATAATCATGTGAGTAGGTATGATAGTATCTAATTCATCAAAAAATAGTTTAACCCATAAATCCAAAGTATATAATACTCTTAGGGTTTTTATTTACATTTGCGAACTATGAGTACAACTACACACGAGTTAGCCCATGTAGTTATAAAATTTGCAGGCGATAGCGGCGATGGCATTCAATTGACGGGCTCGCAGTTTACAACCAATACAGCTTTAATTGGTAACGATCTTTCTACTTTTCCTGATTTCCCCGCTGAAATCAGAGCTCCTATTGGAACCTTGCCCGGAGTGAGTGGTTTCCAATTGCATTTTTCATCTGAAGCAGTATTTACCCCAGGTGACGATTGCGACGTGCTAGTTGCTATGAATGCTGCAGCATTAAAAGTAAATTTAAAAAATATAAAAAAAGGAGGCATAATCATTGTTAATACTGATGGTTTTGATTCTAAAAATTTACGCCTAGCAAATTATGCAGATGACGACAACCCTATAGAAAATGACTCATTAAGCGGGTTTACAGTTTATAAAATAGATGTAACTAAACTCACACGTGAAGCATTGTCGGATGTAAGCGGATTAGGTGTCAAAGAAAAAGATAGAGCAAAGAATATGTTTGTTCTCGGGTTTTTGTATTGGATGTACGACCGAGATATGCAAAATACGATTGATTTTTTAAACGAAAAATTCTGTAAAAAGCCTGAAATTCTAGACAGCAATGTCAAAGCGTTGAAAGCGGGTTATAACTATGCAGATACTACCGAATTGTTTTCAAACAGATTTACAGTAGCCAAAGCAAAAGTAGAAGCAGGTGTTTACAGGAGTATCACTGGAAATGCAGCACTATCAATGGGTTTGATTGCGGCTAGTCAAAAATCAGGCTTACAATTATTTTTAGGCTCTTATCCTATTACGCCTGCCTCCGATATTCTGCATGACTTGAGCAAATATAAAAATTTCGGCGTGATAACTTTCCAAGCCGAAGACGAAATAGCTGCTATTACATCAGCTATTGGGGCTTCCTATGGAGGCTCCTTTGGCGTTACGACTACATCAGGACCAGGCATGGCTTTAAAAGCTGAAGCAATGGGATTAGCAGTAATGCTTGAACTTCCTTTACTCATTATAGACATTCAGCGTGGTGGACCATCAACAGGTTTGCCTACTAAAACTGAGCAAAGTGATTTGATGCAAGCGTATTATGGAAGAAATGGCGAGTGCCCGATGCCAATTATTTCCGCAAGTTCTCCATCCGATTGTTTCTTCGCCGCAATTGAAGCTGTTCGTATTTCGATAGAACATATGACACCCGTCATACTATTAAGTGATGGCTATATAGCTAATGGTGCCGAACCATGGAAATTTCCCAACTCAAAAGATATTGCAGAGATAAAGGTTTCTTTTAAGGCGCAATTAGATGAAGGGGAAGAAAAATTAATGCCATATCAAAGAAATGAAAAATTAGCTCGCCCTTGGACCATTCCTGGCACAAAAGGGTTGGAACATCGTATTGGTGGGTTGGAGAAACAAGACATAACAGGCAACGTAAGTTACGACCCTGAAAACCATGAGCATATGGTTAAAACCCGACAAGCTAAAATAGATAAAATTGCCAATTACATTCCAGCACAAGAATTATCATTAGGTGCTGAAAGTGGCGATTTATTGGTATTAGGCTGGGGTTCTACTTCAGGTGTTATCACCACTTGCGTGAAACAATTGATAGATGAGGGGCATGCTGTATCCCATTGTCATTTGCGATATATACGACCTTTTCCTGCTAATTTAGGCGATATACTTAAACGATTTAAAAAAATAATTGTTCCCGAAATTAACAATGGTCAACTTGTAAAAATTATTCGAAGCGAATACCTTATCGACGCGCTCGCATTCAATAAAATCAAAGGAACACCCATTACACATAGTGAACTAAAAACATTTATTGAAACTCAACTTAAAAATTAAATCTTATCATAATCCCAAGCACAAGTATTAAACTACCCGCACAATTTTAAAAATAATCTTTAAGTTAAATGAATCAATGCTTCTTACTTGCTTTTATCTTTTTATATTGATTGGAATTAATGCATGCAATTTATATAATGGACACATTCGCGGACCGCGTATAAACAAAATCGAAGTGGAACTAACACCAATAGATAAACTTATACCTGAGCAATACCACACACACTGAGAAATAAAATCGGAGTAAATTCATAAGGTACTTGACGATATACAAAATACATGATCCGAAGCTGAGGTTGAATTAATAGAGGATAGTGAAAAAGTATTATTTCCCAATAACATCACTTACCAATCTAAAGAAATTGTGCCTTCGAGCAGCTATCTGACACCTCTTCAATCATTTTCTAATTTACTCATTAAATACCATCGCACAAACATATTAGTATCTGGGCATACTGATAATAGAGGCAACGAAATAATGAATAAATCTATATCTAAGCAAAGAGCAGATAATTTTAAGCACACTATTGTGAACCATGGTGTTGCTTCTCACCATCTAGAATCATGGGGAATAGGCGCATCTTATCCAATTACTGAAAATGAAACATTAGAAGGTCGAGAAAAAAACAGACGTGTAGAATTTATTGTTCTATATCGTGAGTAATAAACTTGTATTTATGATGGCGTAAAGATCCATTTTCCCTATCTCAAATACAGATGACATGCTGGTTAACTTTATACAAGATGCTGTATTGCGGCATCAATAGTCTTGGAAAGCCCGAATCCCGATTTAGAAAAACATAACGAGGTTCAAGTAGATTTTTCTATGATTATCCGTAAAGTTACCTATTTTCTCTTCCACTTTTGCCTTGACGCAAAAGTTGAGCAAAAGGTCAAGGCTGAAGATTCTTGGCATAAAAATAATTTCATCTACGCTACTTTTATCCAAACTCGCACACAAATATATTCGCTCTATAGCTAGATTCTCTTGTGCTCAAACAGTGGATAAAAGTTAAGCTCCGATTTCAATATTTTTAAATGCCTCGAATCTTAGGCCATATCTTACACTAAAACTTTTACTTGATACAATGCTTTGAAAAAATTAGGTACTCAATTGATGTCATCTGTATTCATTCACCATATTAAGGTAGTTTAACGGATAATCATTGATTTTTCTTGTCTATGAAAAAGCTTTGGAACCATATTCCTCACGGCGAGCACACAAAATATGAATAAGTAGGATTTTCAATTGTATTACTTTATCAAAAATAACCTTTGCAAGGGTCTCATTTTTTACCCCTATAAGATTACTCTCTATATTCTCAAAATTTTAAGCGAAATTCGCATCCACAAATTATAAGGCATGATAGAAATTAAAGTACCTCCCGTAGGCGAAAGCATTAATGAAGTTACACTTGTAAAATGGACAAAACCTGATGGTGCGTGGGTTGAACGCGATGATGTGCTATGCGAACTAGAAAGCGAAAAGGCTACATTTGAATTAAACGCTGAACAAGCAGGCATATTAACGCACATTGCCAAAGAAGATCAAGTATTATTGATTGGCGATTTAGCTTGTAGAATAGATGAAAAGGCTTTAAGGCCCGCAAATACTGCTGTAAAAGAAGAAAAGAAAATAGAAGTCTCTTCAACTCCAACTGCGACCGCTCCAGTTGAGGTAAATACAAATTTACCAAAAGCAACTCCGGTTGCTACACAAATGTTGGTTGAGAATAAAATAGATGCAAGCCATGTAAAAGGTACCGGGCCTTCAGGTAAAATATCCAAGCAAGATGTATTGTCGGTATTACAGCAAGGAAACTTACCAACAGCAGCGTATTCGCGAGAAGATAAACCTGAAAAAATGAGTAACCTACGTAAGACGATTAGTCGTAGATTGGTAGAAGCGAAAAATAGCACAGCTATGTTAACTACATTTAATGAAGTTGACATGACGGCAATTATGGAAATACGCGCGAAGTATAAGGATAACTTTAAAGAGAAACATGGTGTAGGATTAGGCTTTATGAGCTTTTTTACAAAAGCTTGCTGCATCGCTTTACAAGAATGGCGAGCGGTGAATGCATATATTGATGGCGAATCAATTGTTTATCATGATTACTGCGACATTTCTATAGCCGTTAGCGCACCTAAAGGATTGGTTGTCCCTATTATTCGCAATGCTGAAAGTATGAGTATGGCAGAAATTGAAGGCAAAGTTGCTGAATTAGCAGGTAAAGCACGCGACAACAAATTATCGATAGAAGAAATGACAGGAGGCACATTTACCATCACAAATGGCGGTGTCTTTGGATCATTGATGAGCACTCCAATCATAAATATTCCACAATCTGCCATATTAGGTATGCATAAAATTCAAGACAGACCTATGGCTATTAATGGACAAGTTGTAATACGCCCTATGATGTATTTGGCCTTGAGCTATGACCATAGAATTATAGACGGTAGAGAAAGTGTAGGATTTTTAGTGCGTGTTAAAGAACTCTTAGAAAACCCACAGTTATTGCTAGTAGGCAAAGATCCAACTAAAATATTGTTGGAGCTATAACCTCATGAAACTAACTTTCACATGCTAAACGCAACTCATGTTTATACAAGCTTATTTTGAAGTTGCGGCACATTTAATTGATCAATACGAATTGCAAATGCCTTTGCACTTGTATTTAAAAAATTATTTTAAGAACAATAAAAAATATGGATCGCGCGATAGAAAATATATCGCCGAATTGGTTTATGGATTTTACCGTGTTGGCAAAGGAAATGAGCACATAAGCAAACCCATATGTATGATGTTAGGCTCATGGCTTGGCGCAAGATTACCAAAATTATTTTTCGAAAAATCAAACGCAGAAATAGCTACAGTGTATGATTTGGATTTGGATGCAAAATTAAAATGGGCTTACGAAAAGTATGGACTAAAAATACTTATTCCTTTTGCCCTGAGTAAAAAAATTAGTGAAAATGACTTTGTAACAAACTTGTTTTCACAACCTTTATTTTTTATTCGCTTGCGAAGAAACAAAAATGAAATTCTAAAAATATTAACCCAACATAAGATAAGCTTTGAAGTGATAGCGGAAAACTGTATTGCATTAGCCGCTTCAACACATTTAGAAAATATATTAGCAGCTGACGAATATGTGATACAAGATTGGGCTTCGCAACAAGTTGGCAATTATTTACATCCTCATGCAAATGAAAAATGGTGGGATGTGTGCTGTGCAAGTGGCGGCAAATCATTATTGCTGCTAGACAAAAACAGAAGAATCAATTTAAGCGGCAGCGATATCAGAAGTAGTATTTTGAAAAACTATCACTTGCGCATGCAGTCTTATGGTTACGGTAATAATTACACTTCGTTTGAAATCGATGCTGCGCAAAGCTTTTCTCATCTTGAGTCAAAAAGTTTTGATTGCATTTTGGCGGATGTGCCCTGCAGCGGTTCGGGCACTTGGGCCAGGTCACCCGAACAACTTTACTTTTTTACACAAGAAAAATTAGATGCTTATTGTGACACGCAAGAAAAAATCGTACAGAATATATTACAAATTATGAAGCCCCAATCGAAATTGTATTATGTAACATGCAGTGTATTCTCGCAAGAAAACGAATCGATTTTGCAAAAAATTGAACAACTTAAAAATGTAGAAATACGCTCCAGCCAATTATTACAAGCTTGGCATCAGAAAGGAGATTGCTTGTTTTTAAGCGAAATTATTAAGTCTTAATTCAATTGAAATATACAAGGGCGTGATTGTAGAAATAATTTAGCACATTTGTAGTTTATGAATCTTATCTCAGCGGTAATTATTACATTAAACGAAGCTCATAACATAGAGCGATGTTTAATTTCATTACAAGGTATTGTTGATGAAATTGTGGTATTAGATAGCTTTTCGAAAGATAGTACAAAAGAGATTTGCGAGAAATATAACGTAAAATTTTATGAAAGAAAATGGGAAGGGTATTCGGCATCAAAGAATTACGGTAACCAATTAGCAACACACGATTTAATTTTTTCTATCGATGCAGATGAATGTTTAAGTGACAAATTACAGCAGTCTATTCTTTCATTTAAACTTCAAAATGAATATAAGCTCGCTCGCCTAAAACGTCTTACAAATTATTGCGGCTCATGGATTAAGCACTGTGGTTGGTATCCAGATTATAAGGAAAGAATTTTTCATAGAAAACATACGCAATGGCAAGGTGTGTTACACGAAACATTACATCATGATGCTAAATACAAAGTATATGAATTAGAAGGTGATTTGCTGCACTATAGCTACCATGAACCTGAAGATCATATTAAACAAATTGAAAAATTTACAGATATAGCGGCGCGCGATGCTGTGCTAAAGGGCCAGGATGCTTTTTTTCTTAAACCCTATTTTTCGGCCTTGCTCAGGTTCATCAAAATGTATTTACTACAATGGGGTTTTTTGGACGGCAAAGCAGGATGGCAAGTATGTACAAGAAGTGCTTATGCTGCCTTTTTGAAATACACAAAAATTATTCAATTCTCTCGAATTAAGAACATTCGTCATATACTCATTAGTCGAACAGATGCAATCGGCGATGTCATGCTAACAATTCCATTAGCCAAGTACATAAAAGAAAAAATGCCAAATGTTCGGGTAAGTTTTTTAGGCAATACTTATACAAAACCCATTTTAGCATATTGTCAATCTATTGATGAGATAATAGAATTTGCCTCATTACAAAAGCTTTCAAAGGCTGCACAAATTGAAACGCTTGCTAGCAAATCGATAGATGCCATTGTTCATGTGTTTCCAAATCCGGCGATTGCAGCACTCGCCAAGCAGGCAAATATTCCGCTGCGGATTGGCACTACAAATAGAGTCTATCATTGGTTTACTTGTAATATATTAATACGAATGAGCCGTAAGAAATCTGAACTACATGAAGCCGAATTAAATTTTAGTTTGCTGGAAGGGTTAGCAATTAACTCATTTCCTAAGAAAGAAACATTGCATCAGTATTATGATTTAAAAGTTGATATAGTAGATGATATCGTGAAAGAGTATATTGATAAAAACAAAGTGAATTTAATACTTCACACTAAATCGAGAGGCAGTGCTCGTGAATGGGGCTTAGAAAATTTTCGACAACTTATTTCACGATTGAATAAAGACAAATACAACATTATTCTCAGTGGCACTGAAGAGGAGGGTCTTTTATTCAGAGAACAATTAGTAAAACCTTACGATTACATTAAAGATGCTTCTGGAAAATTTACTTTGAAACAATTTATACAATTAATAAAAGCATCCGATGCATTAGTAGCTGCCAGTACGGGCCCATTGCATATTGCCGCTGCATTAGGACTCAAAGCCGTAGGATTGTATGCGCCTCTCAAACCTTTATTTCCGCAACGTTGGGGGCCATTGGGTGAAAAGGCTAAAGCTTTGGCAATTGATAAAAACTGTGATGATTGTAAAAATGGAAGCAGATGCTTATGCATTGAATCGATTCAAGTGGATAATGTAATTCAAGCAATCGAGTCTTGATTATTATTTAAACCACGAACTATACATCACATAATTATTTGCGATTCTATCGATTTCACCATGTATGAGCTCTTGCGAAATGTCTTTTACTTTTTTTGCTGGAACACCTGCATAAATACAACCACTTTCGCATATTGTATTTTCAAGAACCACTGCGCCTGCTGCAATAATTGTATTAGAGCCTATTACCGCGTTATCCATGACAATTGCTCCCATTCCAATCAATACATTGTCGGCTACTTTGCAACCATGTACCAGCGCATTATGTCCAATAGAAACATTATTACCTATCTCTAACACGGTTTTTTGGTAAGTACAATGCAGGACGGCTCCATCTTGTACATTTACCTTATTCCCCATTTTGATTGAGTTTACATCGCCACGTATGACTGCATTAAACCATACGCTGCATGACTCGCCCATTACAATATCGCCTACAATAGTGGCATTAGGTGCAATAAAACAAGATTCAGGAATTTGAGGAGAGACTCCTTGTACTGATAAAATAAGTGGCATGATGTTTAATTTTAATAGTCTATACGTTTAATTTTTGCACCGAGTTGTTGTAAGCGAATATCAATATTTTCATAGCCTCTATCAATTTGTTCACTATTTTGAATAATGCTTTTTCCATCTGCCGATAAGGCTGCAATCAACAACGCAAGACCAGCTCGAATATCAGGCGAAGACATGACATTCGGGCGAAGTAAAGTTTGTTTATCCAAGCCTACTACAACAGCTCGATGAGGGTCACAAAGTACTATTTGAGCACCCATATCTATTAACTTGTCCGTAAAAAACAAACGGCTTTCAAACATTTTTTGATGAAACAAAACTGTGCCTTTAGCTTGTGTTGCTACTACCAACGCGATGCTCAATAAATCAGGTGTAAAACCAGGCCAAGGATGATCGTAAATCGTAAGTATATCG
Organism: Chitinophagaceae bacterium; assembly: GCA_044234005.1. Lineage (GTDB taxonomy): Bacteria > Bacteroidota > Bacteroidia > Chitinophagales > Chitinophagaceae > OLB11. The sequence goes on from JBIIJE010000001.1 coordinate 8,667, forward strand.
CCACCTATAAAACGCTGTATTCGATAATGATCCTGTGCGGGTATATGAATATTATCTTTTTCGATATTCATTTGAATACCCAATCGGGCAAAGGTATCTGGTATACAACCTAAATATTTGATGCTGCAATCCTTGATTAAAATATCGCCACCCGTCATGGCTGCTAATCCGATAAAAGAACCTACTTCGATCATATCGGCAAGTACAGTATGGTCGCAACCCTTTAATGAATTGGCATCTACACCAGTTACTGTCAATAAATTAGAACCAATACCACTTATTCGTGCCCCCATCCGATTTAGCATTCTACACAATTGTTGCAGATAGGGTTCGCATGCTGCATTGTAAATTCTTGTTTTACCTTTCGCAGCGACTGCCGCCATCAAAATATTAGCAGTACCTGTTACTGATGGTTCATCGAGTAGCATATAGGTGCCCTGCAACCCATTTTTTGATTCAAGTACAAAAAAATGTTCCTCATCATTGTAAACATAATCAGCACCCAATTTTTGAAATCCTAGAATGTGCGTATCTAATCGTCGTCTACCAATTTTATCGCCACCAGGCTGAGGTATATAGGCTTTGTTGAAACGAGCTAATAATGGACCTGCTAGCATCACAGCACCACGCAATTTGCCTGATTTCTTCTTGTACTCTGGACTAATTAAGTATTCAAGATTGATATGATTGGCTTGAAAAGAATATGAATTTTGATTGAGTCGCTCTACGACTACACCTAAATCTGCCAATAATTCTATCAGCATTCTTACATCTAAAATATCAGGGATATTATGAAGTGTAACCTTTTCGTTAGAGAGTAAAGTGGCTGCTATTACTTGCAAAGCTTCGTTCTTTGCACCTTGTGGAGTTACCACACCATTCAATGGTGTACCTCCATAAATTTCAAAACTATTCATACTCTGCTAATGTACAATAAATGCTAGCAGGGCATATTTAGTTTGGGTTATTTTTTTTCTTGAACTTATTAAATTTATTATTTCGATTCATACCATTACCTTGTTGAACGGGTATATTATTTCGATTACTATTATTAGGTCTATTCTTTCTCGTATTAAAATTTTTACGACCTTGTTGCGGCAATACAGGATTAATAGTTGCGCCAGTACCAGCATCTACAAACGAGGCGAACTTAGTATTAGGATCATATACAAGCTTACCCTTGCTCATAGCATTTAGCTCATCTTTAATCATATCATCATGTACATTTTCATCATGCCAATTTGAATATGCCGCTTTCATAAATACAACTAAAACTTGTATAAAACCTTGCTTCTTTTCTTCATCTGTTTCAACAATGGCTTTATCATATAAATCCTGAAATTTCTTACCAAAATGACTCCAGCGTATTTTATGCTTCGGGTAGGGGATAGGGTCGGGCTTACGTTGTTTTACTTCTGCAGTAGGCTTGGGGTATGGGCTATCAACATCCAACTTATAGTCAGAAATCAGAAATAAATGATCCCATAGTTTATGCTTATAATCTTCAATTGTTTTTATTTGTGGATTGAGTATTGTCATCACTTCAATAATAACCTCAGCATTTTGTTGTCGTTTCTCTTTGTCAGTAATGGTCATGGCGTATTTCACCATGTCGTGTACGCTTCTTCCGTACTCTTTTATCTTCATTAACTCACGTGAAGTGTTGTATTGCATAAAATATTAAAATCTATAATTTTTAAAAAAGTATTCAAATTAATTTATCGAATGGGGGAGAGTTAGCTATCCAAAATGGTTTTTCTAACTCTGATTAGCCTTTAATTTTATCTGGCTAATACGATTTTTCAATAGGGCAAATATAAAGTAAATACCCAATTGAACAACAATTTAGAGAGAATACAATTATATTTGATAATATTTTACACATGTAAAAAGTCGTTGAGTGAAGCAAAATAAAATAAAATCATTCCTTAATCGATACTTTAAAATCGGAAGTATTTTTTTGCTCACTTTGTCTAGCATCCATTGTCAGGCGCAAAAAGAGGGAAGTGTTTGGTATTTCGGCAATAAAGCAGGTCTTGATTTTAAGACAAATCCACCAACGGTACTCAGTGATGGTCAATTAGATACAGAGGAAGGATGTTTAACCGTTGCCGACAGAATTACTGGACAAATGCTTTTCTATTCTGATGGTTCATTGGTTTGGGGTAAAAATCACCAATTGATGCCAAGCTTACCTACTGGTGGTTTAGGGGGGCATTTCTCTTCAAGTCAATCAGGAATCGTGATTCCAGACCCTGCCAACCCTTTTCAATATTATATTTTTTCAGTTTACGAAAAAGCGAATGGGCCAATCTATTGGGCAAAAGTAGACGTCAGTGCCAATAACGGGAATGGAGATGTAATTGCTTCAAAAAATTTATTGCTTGATAATCCTTGTGAAAAAATTGCAGCAATCGGCAATTGTATTACCAATGAATACTGGGTGGTTGGGCATAAATTTGAATCTGATTCATTTTATGCTTGGAAGGTAACTTCCTCAGGTATCGCAGCTCCAGTAATTACAAAAATTGGCAGTTTTATTACAAATGCGAATGCGCGAATTGCGGCTTTGGGTTATTTAAAATTTTCACCCAACGGCAAACGATTGGCGGCTGCGCATTTTAGCCCTGTTAATACCATAGAAATATTTGATTTCGACCAAAATACAGGTACATTATCTAATCCCATTATCGATACTTTTTCGCAATCGTATGGCTGCAGTTTCTCTCCAAACAGCAAATTACTTTATGCGAGTTCGAGAAGAAGAATCATTCAATATAATGTTTCCTTACCCACCGCTTCACAGGTAATTGCTAGCAGAAATACAATCGGGAATGTTTCACAATATGGTGCTTTACAAAACGCCATCAACGGCAAAATGTATCATTCAGGGAATGCTACAATATTATCTTTAGGCTCTGCTTATTTGAACACCATTAATAAGCCAAATCTATATGGTGCAGCTTGCGATTTTCAAGATAGTTCTCAAGTACTAACTCCTGGTTTATCCCTTGAAGGTTTACCAAGTATAGTTGAAAACTTCTTGATTGGGGAAACGAAATTAGAACCACCCAGTAATTTATCAATTTGTCCTGGCGGCAGTATCGACTACCCAATTCTCAATGAAGTACGCATAAACGGAATAATTCCATCCAATACAGTAAGTATAAATGCAGACACGAGTAATTTAATCTTCACACCAACTAATACTACAAAATATACAATTTATTATCAATCACAAGGCTTCTGCAATTATCAAGATTCTATAGAATTTACGATTCAAGTAAATGCTGTCATAGCTAATTTTGATATTACACCCAGTGAAATTACTATGGCAAATCCCGTGTTTAATTTAGTCAATCAATCACAAAATGCCACTTCGTATAATTGGCTCGAAAATAATTTACAATTTTCTAACGACATAAATCCAAGTGTTCTAAAAACTGACACGGGAACTTATTGTTTTAAACTTATCGCACAAAATACACAAGCTTGTATCGATTCTATTACAAAATGTGGCATCATAGAAAATGTAGATTATGGGGTTTTTATTCCGAATGCATTTTCGCCAAATGGGGATGGTATCAATAATACGTTTCGTGCACTTTATGGTCGAAGTATCATTTTTGAAAACATGTCTATATACAACCGTTGGGGTAATTGTATTTTTCAAACCACGAATCCGTTTGAAGATTGGGATGGAAAATTTAAGGGTTTAGAATGTGAAACTGGCGTTTATTTTTATATTTTCAACTACTCTAAAAAAGGACAACCCGGACGAATTATCCGTAAAGGTGATTTGCACCTCATTCGATAGTTGACAAATTATTTTATAACGAGTCTTCCGTCCTCATATTTAATCAGGACATTATGCTGATTCAGTTGGCAACAATACTCCATATCATACTGTAAGTTGAATGCAGATAAGCGCAAGAAGTGTGAACTGTCCTGAATGAAACTATACAAATCTAGCTTCGCGAGTCGATACAAATGTGTAGCAGCTCTTGTACTATCGCAATTCATTTCAAAATGCTCACCAATGGCGTCGTATACCGCACCCGCGAATAAGGAGTCTTCAAGATTGTACCTATCTTTCCACGAAGCACATGCTAATAAAACAGGCTTTTTTTGTTGAACTAAATATTCACATACCGCGCCTAAATTGAGAAATGAACCGGTAATAATTTCATCTGCATTGTGACACATATGAAGTAAGCGAGTCCCATTCGTTGTAGTCAATACTAAGCTCTTGCCTTCAACAAATTCTCGTGGATACTCAAGCGGAGAATTACCATGTTGTAAGCCTGGCGCCACGGCGCCGTTCCGCTCACCGGCTGTTATCGAATTACCTATTTGCTTTCCAAGTTCAATACACTTATCTACATCATCAACTGGAATAATTTCTTTTGCCCCATGATGCAAGGCTGCTGATATGGTAGATGTCGCGCGAAATACATCAATGATTACAACAATGCGATCTCGTAAATCGTATAATTGAAGCATTGATGGTGAAAAGCAAGTTTCGATAATAGGTAATGCCATAAATTATTATTTAACAAGTGGTGCGATAAAACACGCAATAGTTTGTGCTAAAATACCAATACATAAACCAATATAAACCTCACGTGGTGTATGCTCTAAAAGTAGAAGTCGCATAGAAGCAATGCCTCCTGTAAGTAAAAGTGTTACGCTAAAAAGCAAAAACGAATTTTGTGTATTGTAAAACATACAGCAAAGCAAAAAAGTAGTGAACCCCGACCAAGCTGATGCATGCAAACTTATTTTTAAAAATATAGTGCCTAAAAAACTAAGCACTGTGGTGAGAAAAACACCTAATAAGAATATTTGAAGCAGAATAGGCGCATTAAATTGTTTATGAAATAACCAATACACCCAAAAATAAAACATCATAGAAGCAATTAAAGGACCTAGTCTTTCTTTATTACCTCGCATATGCATACTATCAATAAATTTCAAACGCCATAACAAAAAGACAGTGAGTAAAGGCAGCATTACTGAGGTATAAGTTAGCGTGATAAACCACCAAGTCTTATTCTTTTCCGCAACACCTATAAAAATATTTGGGCTAAAAAAAAGTAACATGGCATAGGCATAAGCAGGCACAAACACGGGGTGAAATACAATTGACACTATTTTGGCTATGCTGTTTTTAAAGGAATTTGTTGACACTAGGCAAATATAATTGAGATTATGTGTAATGCATATTCTAGATGTTGAGATAATTCAAAATTTGTAATTACCTAGCCCTATCGTGTGCTGGCAAAATTATACGCGCGTTCATTTTACTACCAAAGTAATCTGCCATTTCATGGATGGTATAGCTATTCGAGATATTATGTTCTCCTATTTCTGTTCGACGCAAAGATTGTAAGTATGCCCCGCAACCCAGACTGTTTCCCAAATCATTTGCCAACGAACGAATATAGGTTCCGCTACTACACGCAATATAAAAATGCAATTCAGGTGCATGATAGGCTAGGATATCGAAAGCTGAAATATTTAATTGTCGGGACTTAACCACAACCTCTTTGCCTTGTCGTGCAAGCTCATAAATAGGCTTGCCATCTTGTTTAATAGCAGAATGAATAGGAGGAAATTGCTCGATATTACCACGAAAATTTATTAATGCATTCTCAATCGTATTTACTTCAATATGTGAAACATCTAATTGCGAAGTTGGTAAACTTTCCAAATCGTAAGTTTCGGTTGAAGCCCCTAAATGAATAATTCCTTCATATGCTTTTGGCAGACCAATTAATGCAGTAAGTTTCTTTGTGTACTTACCAGTACAGAGTATCATTAAACCGCTCGCCAACGGATCGAGTGTGCCCGCATGACCTATTTTGGCTTTTGTCCATTTTTTTAATTGCGCCACCACAGCAAATGAAGTCCAACCCAATGGTTTATCAATCAGTAGCATTTCGCCATCTGCAAAATTCATTTCCGACAATGCTTTTTTCATGGATGGCAAATGTACAAAAGCAAATGCGGTTAATGTTTGAAAACACTAACCGCATTTTGTGAAGTTATTATTGTAAGCTTGCAGGAATGCGAAGCGAATTATTTATTTATAAATCAAACTCAATATTTATGAAGTTAATCTTGATTGAATCATGGGTATAGACCCCATAGCAAGCTTTGGAAATAAAAGCGGAACTTCCTCGCATCGAGATTCAAAAAACTAAAATTCGTGCCTCATTTTGATTTTTATAATAAAGAACTTGATTAATCCATAGAGAATACTAAACCCTAACACCAAAGAAAAGCCTTGTAGGAAGGAAATAGGTACTGACAATATATAGATACTAATTCCAAATTGAATTGTAGCATATATACCCGCAACAATCATATGTGGCCATTTTAATTCATTGGCAAAATACTGATACAAATGCTTACGATGTGCTTGAAAAATATTTTCCTTTAAATAAATTCGATGCACAAGTGTAAGAATTGTATCCACACCATAAAGACATAATAACAACAAATAACGTAACGAAAAATCGGTATATCCAGAAGGTTTAATTATTAAGTTGCGTTCTACAACTTGCCATCGATGAAACATAAACCCTAGAATAAAAAAAATAACAATATATGCCATCGAAACACTGCCAACATCACCCGCGAAAAACCTTGCTTTGGTACGAAAATTAAAAAAACCAAAAACTAATATCGACATGATGATATACGCAATCGGATTCTCAAACGGATTACCAGTTCGCATCATGAGCATGGGAACAAAAATAGCTAACATGTATAAGCCTGTCATGCCATTAATGCCATCCATAAAATTGATAGCGTTAAGGCAACCAATAGAAATAATGTAAACAATCATCAAAAACCAAATAGGCAAAATGCTAAACAATCCTAACTCATAAAAACATAAACTAAATGCTAAGAGGTGAAATGCTAAACGAAGCTTATTGCTAACAGGTTTAATATCGTCTGCAAAACTAATAACAGCTAGCAATATCAAACCACAAGTAAAAAATGGAAATGGGAATCCATTTAGAGAAAAGTAAACTAGCCATGCGACTGGGAAAACGATTCCACCACCTCGTATCGTTGGCTTGGTATGCGAAGAACGTGCATTAGGCTTATCGATAATATTTAATTTATCTGCCAAATGCATATAAGAAAATGCAAATACAAATAATATAATAAAAGTAATAAAAAGTTGTAGCATTTTTATATCATGGCTTCAAGCACAGACTGAGATTGCCAAGCAATTTCGCGACGCGCTTTTTCATCAGAGAAGGTGAATGTGCCTGTTATTTTTTTAATTGTTCCCGAATTCACTGGCATCCATGAAAACTTATCACCTATGATGCCTAGGCATTTTCCTAACCATGAAGGAATACTTAGAATGAATCGTGCATTCAAAGCTTTTTGAATAGCAACTTCTATTTCATAAAAATTCGGATGATACCCATCTGTAATATTATAAATACCAGATGTTGGATTGTTTTGAGGAAGCCATTGCTGAATAAGTTTCGCTATATCACTTGCTAAAACGGCACTTTTTTTTGCTTCGCCTTTAGCGATACGTAGGTATTTACCTTGCCGAATTGCAGATACCATTTTTCCTAAATTACCTAATGCATTAGGACCTACAACTAAGGGAAGTCGTAAAATGAGATAATTTATATTTCTTGTCTTACACCAACTTTCTATCAGTTGCTCCGCCTCGATTTTACTTTTTGCGTATGGGGAGTTGCCTCTGAGTGGCGTTTCTTCATTCACTAATTCTCCTTGCTCTAAACCATATACGGAAACAGAGCTTATGAAAATGAAATGAGAAATCTGCTGATGTGTTAAAGCCTCTAATAAGTTATTCGTACCTGTAACATTTACATCATAAAATGCCTTTTTTTCTTCATCCGTCTTCGGATATATATGGGCTTTTCCAGCTGCATGAATTACAGCTTGAATAGGCTTGTCTATTTGAGGAATACTTTTACTTATATCACACTGTATTAAATTCTGCGGATGACGACCTAATGAAATGATACTAAAATACTGCGCTAAATATTGGTTTAGAATATCTCCTAAAAAACCAGATGCACCCGTTAATAAGACTTGCATACTAAACGAATAATTGTTGATATTGATTTGCTAAATGATGAATAGCATGGTTTTGTTGAACATAATCCTTTCCTTTTAATCCCATCACATTTCTTTCTTCTTCACTCATATTATAAAGTTTTAAAATGCCTTCCACTATTGCACCTGCAGAATCGGGTTTTACTATTAGTCCGCACCCCGACAATTCCACAGGGTCTTTTATTAAGTTGTTCGAATCAAGTATAGGTTTAGCAGACAACATATAATCAAAGTACTTATTGGCAGAAACACCATGTTTGAATAATGGCGTGTCATTTCTACCCACAAAACAAGCATCAAAATATTTCAAGATACTCTGCACCTGGTTCTTTTTTATCTTGGGTAAAAATACAATATTACCCCATGTCTTACTCTTTGCTGCTAGACTGTCCTTTAAATAACCATCACCCACGATTACAAAATAAAATCGCGTATCCTCTTTTAGTTTTTCAGCAGCCTCGACCAGATATTCTAATGCATTAGCTAAACCTAACGTACCTGTGTATCCGATTACAAACTTATTGTCTGGAATCGCAGCAATGTGCGTTTCGGGTGCCACTTGAGGTTCAAGTAAGCTATCTTCTATTCCATTCGGAATGTAATGAAAATTTACTTTTTGCTTTGCAATTTCTTCAACATGTTCCTTCGCATTTGGCAGTAAGGATACTACCGCATCACTTTTACGATAACCTAATTTTTCGAACCACGCTATAAATTTTACTGCAGGATGAGATGCATTGTAACCACCTAACAATTGCAAGGTTAAAGGCCATATATCTCTAATTTCAAAAAGCACTTTAGATTGATATTTTTTCTTCAATTTCAATGCCGACCAAATTGGGAAAATTGGCATTGAGGAAATGATGATAGTTGTTGGCCGTCCTAAAATTGAAACAGGTAACTTCAACACATTCCAAGCAAATAGCAACATGCTCAAAAATCTTTTAACAGATTGCGGATTATATCGAGGTGTTTTTACCCAATAAAAATCAATGCCTTCATATACTTCATGTGCATACAAACCTTTTACATCTGGCAATTGTGTGAACATATGATTGTATGAACCAGAAATAATTTTGACATCATAGCCGCTCGCTTTCCAATATTTTGCAAAATAGAAATGTCGCTCACCCCAACCCGAAAGAGGTGTTCCTGCAAATTGATTGATAACCCAAATAGTACCTTTAACCATCAATAAGAGATTTGCAAATTGTTTCACATGCTTTACCCATACCGTACAAATTCTTTGGCGCAGGAAAATCCTTGTCTATATACAATTGAGCCTTTTTAATAATCAATTCGGTATTTGTACCAACTATAAAGTTATAACCATTCTCAACTAGCTCTATCCATTCAGTCTGCTCACGAGTTGTAATGCCAAACTTTCTGAAAAAGAAAGCCTCTTTTTGTAACCCTCCACTATCTGTAATTACTAAACTACAATGTTTAAGCAACATAATCATATCAAAATAACCAACAGGGTCTATGATGGTAAAATCTGTTTGAATACGCTCGCGTTGAATAATTTGCTTAGTCCGTGGATGGAGTGGTAAAATTACTTGCACCTCTTTTGCTAAAAAATTATAAGCATCAATAATGCTTCTTAGATTTTTCAAATCATCTGTATTCTCTGCTCTATGTATTGTTCCTAAAATAAATTTTTCATTTTTTAGACTCAACTTCTCGACAATGCTTGATTTAAGACTTGCCATTTCAGCATAATACAATGCTGCATCTTCCATCACGTCACCCGATTGTATTATCTTACAATTCATCAGATTAAAACCTTCACGTTGCAAATTATCAATTGCTGTTTGCGTTGGGCAAAAAAGCCAATCGCTAATTCTATCTGTTAAAATACGGTTGATTTCTTCAGGCATAGCCATGTTGTAACTTCGCAAACCAGCCTCAACATGGGCCACTTTTACATGAAGCTTTTTAGCAGCTAAAGCACCTGCAATGGTAGAGTTTGTATCACCATATACAAGAACAGTATCAGGCTTTTCCTTGATAATAACTTCTTCGATTCCTGCAAGCATTTGTCCTGTCATCGCACCGTGTGTAAGCCCGTGTATGTTTAAATTATAATGCGGTTTTGGAATTTGCATTTCTTCAAAAAAAATATCCGACATATTGGCATCAAAATGTTGGCCTGTATGTACTATTATTTCTTGTAATCTATTATGCTTGCGTATTTCTCGCGATAAAGCGGCCGCTTTTACAAATTGTGGCCTTGCACCTACGATGGTAATCAGTTTCATAAATCTATATCTGTTCTGTCAAACTATTTTTCACCAAATTATTAATAATCAATTGAGGCTTCCCCGATTTAGAAGGCGCTATTACTTTCACCTCATGCCATTTAATTCGAATATGACTTTGTGTTTGTTCGGCAATTTTAGCTTCTATTCTTTTAAGTACACCTTGATCAAATTTATCCGATCGAATGTATTTTACTTCTATTTCTTCCAAAACATTTTGCACAATTTGAAATTGCTTAATCTCTTCAAAAAACTCAAATATACCTGTAAAAGTGTGCACGATTAAAGTTTTTCCATCTGTTGTTCTTATAATATCTGTATTTCTCCCAACGACTGTTTTTATCAATGGAAATTGCAAATCTCTTTGGATTGGATACTCATTGCGCGGCAAACGAATTCCCAAATCACCTGTATCATATCTTATCAGAGGCATTGCAAAACCATCTAACTTGGTAGCAATAATTCGCCCCATTTTACCATCTTCTACGGCTTGGTTTTTGTCATCTACAAATTCGACAAATACATTTGGTACGTATTCATAAAAATAAGGTAAGTCTTTTTTCTGACCGATCATAATACCTTCATTCAACCCATAATTCTCTACAACCTTACAATGAAAGGCTTGTTCAATCTCTGTTTTGTAATGCGCAAATAATTTATCGCCTAAACTAATTGCTGTGTCAAATTGAGCTTCCACTTTATGAAGGTTAGCCACACGAGCTATTTCATATAAACTAGATGCATAACCAATCAATAATTTTTTTGGACTGCGGACTGCATCTTGTAAGGCCTTCAAAATCAAATCTTCACTTAGTCCGAATGCGTTGAAGTAATAGGTCGAAAGTAAAATATCTTTGGTTTTCTTAAGCCAACCTCTTTTAGGCGACATCCCTGTTTGAAAAATAGGTTTACCAAATTTGTATCCATTCCATTCCCACCAATTAATCAATATGGCACGAATGATAGATTGTTCTTTTTTATCTAAATATACAGTTGAACGCAACCCGCTTGAACCACTTGATTCATACTTGATTAATTCACTCTTATTAAATTTTCTTGAAACTAAACTATCAGTATAGTCAACAGTTGTTCGTTTGTCAATGATAGGAAATTCTTTTATCCATTCATAAACATCTGCTGTATTTGATGCGTATTTTTTATAAAAACTACAGGTTCGCGAAGCATGTCTCAGCATTTTGAGTAGCTTTTCTTTTTGTAAACTATACAATTGAATTTCACTCAATGCATTATAAGTCCTTTGAAGCTTTAGCTGACTTACAAATTCTGATTGATTAAGTTTATCACCTAACTTAAAAAAAACATTCTCTATAATATTTGCCTTTAAGCTCATAAATATTATACTGCTTTAAAATTTTTTAATTGCAATAATTGAATCCATTTCGGTTTTATGTTATCCCAACTAAATGTTGCAGCTCGCTCAGCAGCATTTTTGCTAAGCATGTTAGCGAAATCATTTTCAGTAAATATTTTCTCAATAGCCGAAGCAAACGCCTCTTTATTAAATTGAGGAATTAGTATGATATTCTCATTATGTTTCCACAAATGTGGTATCTCACCTACATCAGTCGACACCATTGGAATGCCACATGCTGCTGCTTCAACCAATGCCACACCAAAACTCTCGTAAGAGGTTGTATTAATATACACTTGATGTTTTTGATAATAAGTATACAGTTCTGTATTCGGAATAGCACCCACAACATTTACATCCTCACGACAATTTAATTGGCTTGCATAATTTAAAGTCTCCTTCAAGAGACCTTTATCGGGACCCACCATGGAAAGCTTCGCTTGTGGAAATTTTTTCTTGACTTCACTCAAAATATCAATAGCCATTTTAGGATTATACACGGGCATAAATCCTCTTATCCAAAGTATTGTAAACGGTTCTACTTGACTTCGATTGTATGGAAAATTTTGTAGGGCTATACTGTTAGGCATATAATGCACCTGATAATTTTTGCTATTAAAATACTTCATTAAAAACTGCGAAGGGGATTGCAAATAATCAGCACGAGAAAAAACCTGATTCACTCTTTTTGCATCGACTTCATCATACTCCTGCAACTTACCACCATGCAAAGTCATAATAATTTTTATGTTCCGCCATCTCGCTATGCGTGAAGCTATATCGGCAATAGTAAAGGCCGAGCCACTGAATACATCGATATGCACAATATCAGCTTTTGTACATAAAATTTTTACTACAATATGAAATAATCGTAGAATTTTATTCTCAAAATGCGAGGCTAGATCGCTGCTAATAGCTTCATTCGCTAAGTTTTCAGACAAAGATTCAGAAACACCCTTTGAACCACGGTGCCTCGATAAGAAAGACCCAATCCATAAAACATGCATTATGCAAATCGTTTTTTCAAATCAGCCACTCTAAATAAATACAAAGCCTTGTCAGGGAATTGCCCATAAGTCTCTGTGCTTTCCTCCCATAAGATATCTACTTCCTTAGGTAAATTATAGGGTTCTCTTTGCAAATTTATAGGGCGCCAATTCCCCATGCTGATATCGTAATTATGCTTGGTGATGGAAAAATTTGTGGTGAGCAAATACTTGATATTTGACTTCACTAAATTTTTAAAAAAAGCCATAATGCTTTCGTCATTAAAATGGACTAGGCAATCTCTTACCATCATAACATCAACATTGGGTAGTGAATCTTCGATAATATTAAGCTGAATAAAACTTCGATTTGGATTGCTGTATCTTGTATTATTATATTCAACAAGTCCCTTCACAATATCGCCACCTATATACTTTACCTCATCGAGCTTGGCATGTTGCATCCAATTAAAATCACCACAAGGAGCATCTAAGAAAGTTTCTAGTTGATGCTTCTTTAAAAAAGCAGGAAGCTTATCAATAATCACTTGTGTGTGTTTTAATATTGAGCCTTGTCCCGAAATACTTTCGTGATTATTCCAATCATTGTTATCGTAAATACCTGTGAATACTTTCTCGGCTGATACCTCTTTAGGATTTAGACGGTGTCGGAGTTTGCGCTCTGTATAGATTTTGTAGAAATACCAAACCATAGGTAAATCTTTAATTGTACGCACTATCCTACCTTTTGTAGAATTAAATTTCATGGTTTTGTAACTTGTTTTATGCTGTGTACGAGTTTCTTAGTTTGGTTTTCTAAGGTATTTTCCTGAACCAATTCAAAAGCACTCTTGATGATAGATTGGCGCAGCGTTGTATTGCTTGTTAAGTTTTGTACAGCGCTTACAATTTGATCTACACTTTTAGGTTCGATAAGTATTGCATTTTCATCGTGCGACAAATAAGTAGGAATAGCGCCTACTTTACTTGCTATCACAGGTAAGCTATTTGCCATGGCCTCCCAAATTGTGCGCGGAAAGCCTTCGTGGTAAGAGGGTATCACATAAATATCTGCCATTCGGTACATTGCATTGAGCGGTGCTCCTACTTTCAACTTGCCATGAAAGAAAACACAATCCTCAAATCCATTCTCTTTCGCAAGCTCTAACAATTTGTGTTTGACAGGCTCGTTTGTATCATACTCCCAACCTACGAAATGCAATTCAAATTTTATTGATTTTTTGTTTAACTGAATTGTAGCCTCAAGCAATTCTTGCAAACCTTTTGCCATATCTATTCTACCTGTATAAAGAAGTTTAATAGTTGTTTCTTGGCAAGTATCTTCTCTTGGATAAAAATCAGATTGTGATAGCGTTGTCGTTTTGATTTGATGTATAGTCTTAGCACTCGACTTATATTTATCAAATAGGCTTGGCGAATTAACAATTACATGCGTTCTTGCTATTTCTTTTTCAAACTGTTTATGAACATACTTTAAAAAAAATTGTATCACCCGATTGCGAAAACCCGCTTGATGATTTTGTATAGCGCCAATCTCTAAATCTCCAACGATTAAAAATACGATTTTATGTATGTCTATAAATCGATGAAAGTTATGTGCAAATGGTGTTGGAGATCGAACCAATAAAGCATCCACATAACCTAGCTTCTGATAGATATTCGCTAAGTATTTTTTCGGGAAAAAAGTTCTTTCCCAAGCACTGGCTTTCAACCCAAGGTTAATCCAAACAATATTTGGGTTTGTAATTTCAGCATCACAACCTTTAATTTCTGAGGAATTAGCTTGGTGAAAAATAACACTAAGTTCATTTACCTCAACTGCCAATGCTTGCAAAAAAACCGCGAAAAAACTAGGCGCAAAATATTGCTTATCTTTTTCATAAATGGTTATATGGTAGTAGAAAGCGAGCCTCATGAATTAATTTGGAACCAACTCGATTTTTGAAACGAAATACAAACCCAAGCCAAGCCAATAAACATCCATGCAATAGCACCTGTAATGGTATTAATTGCATAAAAATGCATGGCAGCTCCAATAATACTTATCGCGAATAAATCGTGGTATTGCAGTTTCGCGGTAAAAAATTTTTTAATAAAAAAGAATACAGGTATGATTAAAATAAGGATAAAAAAAAAGAATCCAAAAACACCATACTCAGATAAGACTTGAATATACGAATTATGCGAAGATCGGGAATTTAAAAACCCTCTATCACTTGAGCTTAATCGATCTAATTTAGCTTGTCCTCTTAAGGCCGCATCGTAGTAAACAAAATTATTAGGACCAATTCCGATTATAGGATGTTCAGCAACTATCTCTAACCCTTTTTCCACCATTAATACTCGAAGTAACCAAGACTTATCATAACTCAAATCTCCATCTCTATCACCCTCTTCGCCACGCAAAAGCGACGCTAATCTGGGATTAATTGCCGCCACTTTATCAGCTAAGTTATTTTTGACCGGTTGAAAAACACTAGTTTCGTTTAAAAAGAAAATGACAATAATAACTGCAAATAAAATACGTGCTAATTGTTGAAAGCTTTGATATAAGACAGAACAAATCAATAATATTTCGAGCAAAATAATAATTCCTCCCGATCGGCCATTCGTGAGTAACATCACAAGTAGAAAACCAGCTAAATAGTAAGGCAAGCTGCTTGTATGCACTGCTTGCTTCAAATAATAAAACGACACAGGGATAGAAACGAGCAATGTAAATACAAAAGAATTTCTTGAAAGAAATGTTTTAAACTCTAAGGGTCCAGTATCTAATTTGTAACGCACTAAATAAAATCCTATCGCTGCTGCAATGGTGCCATAAAAAACCCATTTAGCTACTTGAAAATAATCGACTGCATTTCGATGAACGATAAAAAAAACAGAAAGCAATATCCAATACACCCATTGTAAGCAAATAGTGATGACGCTAAAAAGCCCTTCATGTCTCGGCATATCAGCATAAGGCGCAAATACTGCAGATAAAATTGTGATCAGTATCAATGACATAAATAACGGTTTGCCTAAACCAGACTTTAGCCAAAATGAACCGACTCGAAATGATAGAATAATGAAAATATAAAATGTAATAGAATTGCCCAGCAAATTAATAGCAGGCCAAATGATAAAAAATACCAATAAATTTAATAACGACTGTATCTCGGAAGTGAACTTTAAAGCAGTAGCATCAACAATCGAACTTTCGAAGATAAATTTCTTAAACTTATTTTGTTTTGTTTCCATGAATTATATTGTACAAGCAGATTTAAATTTGAAACGATAGGACGCCGCTAATTTCCAACCTGCGATAGCACCATTCAACATTTGCTTTCGACTATCAGTTTTATGTAGCGTGTAATTTATAATCAAGCCCAACACTCTCCACATTGTATGCCAATGAAAATGAACTTGTGCATAAATTTCCAACTTATCATCCAGACGAGTTTTCTCGAGTGATAAATATTTACGTGAAAAAGTAACACGTTTAGCAAATGCATACTGATTGATTGAATATGCACTATCTTGTTGGTCGTTGTGATAAAATAGTAAATCTGGTAGATAGTAAACTCTTCCTGCTTTTGCCAGTGTATAACCTATCATTGCGTCTTCTCCTTTCCCAATTTTTTGATTATACAAATTAAATAGTTCAAAGTTAAAATTTTGATAGAGCATGATTCGCTGAGCTGCGAAAGCACCGCCACTCACAAAATCTGTAATCCCACCTTCAGCAGGTTGCTTCCCTCTTACTCCGCATAAACCAAGTATTCCATCGGGTAAATTTGGATAAGCTGTAAACCAATTCATGAATCTACCGAATGCTAGCTTGTTTTTATTAAAAGCTGATTTGGCAATTTTATTTAGTGACGTATTTTGGTGCTTGTCTTCAAAATGTATAGCTACACCTGCATATCCTTTTTGTAAAATCTCATGCACCTTTTTTAAAAAAGTAGTATTTACTATTTCCATATCATCATCTAAAAAAATAACATAAGGTGATAATGTGTTCTGAAAACCTAAATATCGCTGATAGGGTTGATTTTTATGTGGGCTAAGAATGTGTTTAATCTTGATTTCTGTACCCGAATATATACTTTGATGATCGGTACTATCAACAATACATATTTGCTTAATTTCCGTCGAATCGATTGAAAGAATTTGCTGAGCCAAAGCTAGCGCTTTTTCAAACCGATTGTAAGTAGCAATAATTATATCGAACATTTAATAATAGTTATTGAAAATGTATGCTTGTCAATAATACTAGCGAATTAGTTTGATAGCTGTCGCGATAGCTTTTTTCTTAAATAAATGGGGAAAGTTTTTCCTGTTATATTTTCTTATTACAACTTTGTCTAACACAAAAGATTTTGGGTTAACGGTATACCAAGTATCTGGTGCATATCCCATGCCTAATGTTTTACGGAAATGCCATTTGCTTTTATCTTCACCGAATAGTGTAATCATTATCATACCTATCGAGCAGAGTCTAAACCAAGTGGCATAAGAATTTGAGGAAGCCTTTGTTTCTTTCATACCATTCGCAGTGGTTGGAATTGAACTCGACTCATTCTCGTACCAACCTCCATCTTCATTCTGGTATTTCAACAAAGCATCTAGATGAAAAAGTAAAGCTTGCTCTAGCTCATAAGTATCTTCCATAAATATTATGGTTCTGCAAGCAAGTTCTACAAAATCAATGGATAGACAAGCAGTTAATGGCCCCTCGTATAAAAATGGAATTAAATTTTTTGCTATCACCGCCTCATATTGCATTGGAGCTTTTAGATAATGGTGTATATGAAAATTATGAACAGAGCCCCCCATAGATTGCAAGAGGTTTTTGCGGTTCACACCGAAATTTTCAAATCCTCCAGTTTGTGGGTTTTGATTTTTTACATGCCAAGCTAACATTTGTGCTAGGCCTTGCTCTCCCTTTGTATCACCGTGATCACTACATAAAGCTAAATAACTTGCCACATTTACAATATTATTAGACTCTTCCCATGGTCTTTCTAATGATCGCTGATTAAGCCATCGTTCCAAAAAATTGGGTTTCAAAAACTCATCCATGTAGGATGATTGGAAATCGTAATTCGGATTTATTGCTAGCGCAGCCCCAACCGAATAATTATAACAATGGAGCATCATGTATTCCTTAGACTTACTAAACTTTATATTATCTAGCGCTTTCGGAAAAAACATACCATTCGTTTGCCGCGATTTCTCTAACGTATTTAATATGAAATCTTGCTGTATTTTATCGTTCCAAGCATCTCCCATTAATAATTTTTGCAAATAGGCTACTGACCAAGTGCCATAAAGTATAGCCGCTGGATGCTTTTCTACATCATGCTGAACAGTATACTTATAACCTTCCTTCGTATAGAGTTTGGCATGAAATTGCAAAGCCGTATTACGTGCTTGCTCAACTTTTGATATCCAACTTTCTTTAGTCATAACGCAAAATTATTTAATAAAGCGAACGTAATCGTTAACAAGAACAGATAATGCATGTTCATGTAGTATTTTTTCCCTAGCTTGTTTACCTAGTTTTTCGATCAAACTTCTATCATTGATACATTTCTCTATATAAATAATCCAATCATTTTCATTAGCACAATGATACCCGTGCACGCCATGCTCAACAATAGACGAGTTAATACCAATAGGCGAAACCAAGGCCGGTATGCCTACTGCCATATACTGCAACGCCTTCAATGCACTTTTATAACGCTGAAATTCATCTTCAATGAGAGGCATTAATCCTATATCCATTTTCTTCACCGATTCTACTTCTGTTTCTTTACTCCAAGCTATAAACTCAACTTCTACATTGGGGATATTTAAATTAGGGTTGGTATTTTTAATAATAAGCACTTTTACTTTTTGTCGCTGTCCTAGTTTTTCCAAAGCTGGTATTATGGAAGGAAATGTCGTTTCGTAAGACCTATCAGAACCCGACCAGCCAATTATCATTTCTTTTCTAGTAGGGTCAAATACTTTCTCGGTATAAATATCCATATCTATACCCATGGGAATAACCACAGTATTCGGATTGTATTGCGCTGCATATTCTTTTAAATACTTGTTACTTACAATGATCCCTTTGAGTAAAGGAAATATAACTTTAAACTTTTTGTCTCGCTGACCTTTATTGGCGAAGAAAATAGCGTCATCTAAATCGAAATAAATATTTTTATTAAAAAAAAGAAAATACTTTTCGTACCAATGAATACGAGATGAGCCCGAGATATCTTTATTTAAAAAAACAGCATCGTAAAACGGTAATCGGAATCCACTTAACAGAATATGTAACATCCGCAAAGGCTCAATACAACGGGCAATAATTTTGTTGAGAATACGAACAGAAAACTTAGGCGAATAATGTCGCATCGGATAAATAGCGGCATACTTCATATTGTATCCTTTTTTTGCAAATTCCTTTTCATATTGTAAGAAACGAAATCTCCCAGAAGGCCCATACCAAGTACTTAAAAAGCAAATTACCTTCATCTATAGAATAATTTTTGTTAATAATTCTTGTGCTGCACTAACACAGGTAGTAACCTTACCACTAAAAACTGAGTGAATATTTTTTTGATGTGTAATCACCAAGGTGGGTCGTGCATCATCTATTTCTTGATTCGGCAAAATCATTTTGGTTGTTATCCATGAGTCAACCCATTTCATTTCATTAATAATAGGAAAATATTGTGCGCATGCTTCCATGATATTATTTTCTACATCTCCGTCAAATGTATTCCATGTCGGTTTCTCTAGTCCTTTGTCTGATTCCAGCACCGATTGTTTTACATGTGATAAAATGTATTCACCTTCAACAAAGCCGCGAGGTAAAATTGAACAAAAAGGTCCGTCCATAATCGTAACGCCGTATGCAGGCATTTTTCTTTCAAGTTTTAATATAGGCAATACCAATAATTGAAATTTCGCTTGTAAATCTTGTTTAAATGCTAGCTTCAATACATCTCCTAATCCCGCGTATGCTGCATTTACCAAATTCTTTGTTGTGAGTTGATAGTTATTATGTAAAGTTACTTGTATTAAATCGTCATGGATATTTTCTATCCGTGAAATTTGTGCATTGCGCAAAATACGAATATTACGAAGTTGATGAATGCGTGTCATAATATTAACCCGCAATGTTTGATAATCAAATGCAGGTTCATACACTTTCCAACATTGCTCAATTTGCGAACGACTTAATAAATTTTCATCGGGCCATTCTTCTTCCAGCAAAATATTCAATTCTTTGCAAAAATTACTAAACTCAAGTGCATTAATATGCGAATTGTATTTTGATATCGCATAATATTTCGGGAAGGTATCAAATATACAATCGCCATAATAAGCCTTAAATGCTTCCATACCCTCGATTGACTCTCTTCCCGTTTCTATACTACGTGGATAATGATAACCATAATGAATACGATTTTGATTAACTAAAGAAGCCTCTTTAAGTACATCCAGATTTTTTTCGAGCACCGTTACAGTCAAACCATGCTCAGCTAAAATGATGGCTGTTGTTAATCCAAACAAACCACCTCCTACAATTATTGTATTATTAACCATAAATCATACCGCCATTTAAATGAAGAATCTGCCCTGTATAATGCGGGCTTGCTATAATAAATTTAATGCCTTGCAGGCATTCATCAAGGCTTAACAATCGTTTATTCAAAGTTCTATCAATGTGTCGCTGTTTGAAATCATCCGTCATCCCATTAAACACAGTTGAGTTCTCAATAAGACTTGGCGACAAAGCATTCACACGCGTGTGAGGCGCCATATCCTTTGCCAAAGTCCGAACTAATGCATTCACAGCACCCTTAACTGCGGCATAGCTTGGGTCGTAACTTCCTTGCCATGCAGCTGGGGAGGAGATAAAGGTTATACTTGAATTATTGCTAAGCTGTGACTGAATTTTCTTTAAAAATAAGATGGGACCTGTCACATGAATCCGAAACATCTTTTCTATGTGAGCTTCAGTACTTTCACTTAAACTTGCTGATGGCTCATAACCTGCCGATATGATGACATGATCTAATTCGATGTTGGGAAATGATTGTATTGAGTTAGTATTTGTCAAATCAAGATAAAACACATTATTGGCAATAGATTCTCTTTTTGTGCTAGTTCCATATAAAACATTGCCTTCTTCTACCAGACCTTTGAAAAATACTTCTCCCAGTGAACCTCCAATTCCAATTATAAGAATATTAGCCATTATTTATTTGCGTATTTTTTTTAAAATTTTCGAATAGCCACTTAGTAGCATATTTCTTAACCCACGTCTTTCTAATTGCTTTTGCAAAAAACTACTTCGCAATTCAAGTCTTACATTCTCGGCTTGTAACCATTCTATATCAGTTCTATTATAGTTCTTTCGTTGAGGATAAAAATTACTTGGGAATTCAAATACTAAATTCTCCCGGCCGATATTTACCATCTTGGTTGGCAGCTCTTCGATTGGATTATTTTTGGAAAAGACAATCATCGCTTTTACCAAATCCGCAACTCTTCGTGAAGCCAAGCTATCATTTACACATTGGGCATTCAACAAAAAGTTCTGATACCAAGCCTGTTGTGAAGTTATACTCATCATTTGCTGCAAGACAGCATCGAAATCCTCTTTATGTCGAATATTCCAAACCGTTTGTAACATATCAGGCAAATTGAAGTAATCAATTTTAGCGACGGGTTTGCCCAATCTCATGGCTTCTAGCATGGCCGTACTAGTTGTTGAAATTACAATATCATGGGCACGAATTTGTTCTGCAATTTCCAACGAATCCTTTTTACTAAAAGTTGTATTTACATTCAACTCTTTATCTAACAGTTTGGTGATACGCCAAGTAATTTGAAATGCTGTTTTATTCTCAAAGTAAGACTTTATATCTTGAAGCATTTGCAGAACCACTTTCTTTTGTGAATCATCAAACCAAGGCTTAGCAGCCGTAATGACAAGCACCTTGGCTGTATTTATTTGGTTGGGTTGCAATGGAACAATTCCGATACTATCCAACTTAGGCATGCCTGTTACTTCTATTCGATTCGTATTACCAAGCCCCGCGATAATATTAGCTAAATTCAATCCAAGACAAGCATATTTATTTGCTAAAACTGGTTGATGCATAGGCACACCATTTACATTACCATCATACATTTCATTCTGAAACATAAACCGCCATTCCAAAATCCCATCTTGTAATGTTAGTGTTGGAATATTTAAGCGCTGTGCTTTTTTGTAACACTTTGCCACTTCCCAATGAAACTCATTAATGCCAATCACAATATCTGGCTTGACCTCATCGATTATAGATTCATTCCAAATTGCTTCGTAAACAAATTCAACATCCTGCTTCAAAATAGCTTCCACAGGTTTAATGTGAGCCCATTGATCGCGAAATAAACAAAGTGCTTTGTACAAGATTATAAGTTAATATTTTTAATAATCTTCGCAGGAATACCCCCTGCTAATACATTCGACGGAATCGACTTAGTAACAATACTCCCTGCTGCGATTACAGAACCATCGCCAATTTCAACACCTCCTAAAATTGTCACATCCATGCCTATCCAAACATCGTTTCCTATTTTTATATCGCCACCACCTGCTTCATAACTATCTATCATACCTTGGTATGCTATATACTCGCATTGCGCGTGTCGCAAATTTTTATCTAAAGGATGATTTTTAGTATCCCACAATTTTACATTAGGGCCGAACATCACATGCGACCCTATGCGCAAATTATAATCAATTCGCATACTCACAGAGGAAGCATATACATAGTTTCCAATTTCAATACTTCCTTTCTTATTTAAAAAAATAGAAAGTGCCATATTACAATGCGCACCGATTCGAATTTTATTTTTATCACCTGTTTTATTCTGAATTTTTATTTGCAGCCATGGTGCTTTGCCTTTATACATAGGCGACTCAAGAAAACTTTCGCCAACGATACACTGCGATAATACTTGCTGCTTGCGAGTACTAACCTTTTGCTGTTGCCAGTTTCTTTTTAAAAAGTTTAGCATAAATGGGTGTCAAAAATGGATTTAAAAATTCCTTTTCTTTCTTAATTCGACTGAAAGTAAAATACGAAAGTCCTAAAACTGTTACAGTAATTAAAATAAAAGATATCATCTGTGTATTAAAGTGAATACAAAGTGGCAATGGGAGTAGAAAGAGAAATGGGAGCATTTTTTCCCAAAGTTTATCATGCACAACTTCGCCAGCTAATACATTTAAATAAGTGTTTGAAAAAATAAGTGAGCCTGCGATGCCAATTGCCACTATGCTTGCCATACCAAATTGAGGCACAAGCAAAAGGCATAATCCAAATTTAAAGACGCCTTCGAATAAGCGAGAGATTGCATGTTGTCTATTTTTATAGAAAGTAGTTGCCAACAGAATGCGATTAGGCAATACGGAAGCTTGTAATATAAAATTAATGCATAATAGTAGATTCAAGGTTTGACCTAAAAAGAATCCTTCACCTACCCATAGTCGAATAAACCATTCATTGATTAAATAAATTGTAACAGACATTATGAATGCACTTGTGAAGGAAAGTTGAAATGCCAAATCATACAATTTGCCCAATATGTTCATTTCCTTTTTTCCATAAAGCTGAGAAAAATAAGGACGAGATGTATTAAAAAATTGTTGATGCACCATATCAGCAATGGAATACAATTTAGCCGTTATCACAAAACTAGCTACCGTTGATAGGGATATAAACTTACCTATCATGAACGAATCCATGCGAAAAATAAAAAGGCCCGCTAATCCACCAAGAGTAAACCAAATACCATTACTGATTAAAAACCTTAGTTTATTGCTTCGAAAATTATTCCATGAAATTTGAATATATGGCAGCGTGCGCTTCACGCGTATCCAAGTAATAACCGAAATAATAATTGTGGCTACCAAACTACTAATCGCTAATGAAAAAAGCTTGAAGCCACTTGATAGGAGTGCTACTGTCAACAAGGTTCTAATAAGAAGTAATCCAAACTTTAAATAATTATCAACATGAATTTGCTTACTTGCGATGAGCAATGAATTCATAGGCTGTAAAATAAAACTAATAATATAGCCTCCAATCAGAATGGCAAAAATCCATTCAATATGCTCTGTTGAAAGCTCATCCCCAAAAAGTAAATTAGGATTGAAATATAAAATACATCCGACGATAACAAGCAACACCGAACTCATTAATTGCGAAAAAAATGCCGTGCTCGCTACTAGATTTAATTCCTCTTTTTCGCCACTTCCCATAAGCTGACCACTTCTTACACCAAAGGCTGCACCTACACCTAGACTTGTAAGCCCTAACCATCCGAGCAAATCAGAACAAATCGCAAAAATACCATATTCAGGTCTAGATAAATGCTGCAATGAAAAAGGAACAAGCCATAAACTTACGAGCAAATTGAAAGCCATGAAGGCGTAACCAGAAGTAATTGCTTTCAGGAATTTTTTCGAATCGCTCATGCTTAAAGTTGAAAAATATTCAAATTAGACATTTTACAAATCATAAATTTGGATAACACCCTGTAGTTCGTTGCTTTCATTCATCACCAACAATGAGTTTATTTTTAGCTGGTTAAATAATTGTTCAGCTTCTGTAAGGCTCGCCATGCTTGAAATTGTTTTGGGTTGTTTCGACATTATATTTTCTGCTTCTAAATCAAAGCTTGCTTTTTCGTGATGCTCCATCACTCGACGCAAATCACCATCCGTAATAATGCCCATTACCCTTTCATTTTCCATGACCAAGGTCATTCCCAATCTGCCTCTACTCATGCTATGCATAATTTCGCTCAATTTACTGTCTCGATTTACTTGCGGTAAATCTTTGCTTCTCATTACATCTTTTACTTTCACTAAAAGCTGTCTGCCTAACGCACCACCAGGATGAAAACGAGCAAAATTCTCTGATTTAAAGTCACGCACCTTCATTAATGCTACCGCTAAGGCGTCGCCCATAGCTAAAGTAACTGTGGTTGATGATGTTGGAGCCAACTCCAATGGGCAAGCTTCCCTATCAATTTTTATATACAAATGATAATCTGCATGATTTGCTAATGTTGATGTAAGCTTAGATGTGATGGCAATTATTTTATTCTGATTGTCTTTAAAAAATGGAATAATTTTCAACACCTCGTCGGTCTCACCAGAATTAGATAGTGCAAGAATAGTATCATCAGGTGTAACCATGCCTAAATCGCCATGATAGGCTTCGCCGGGATGCATAAAAAAACTAGGTGTACCAGTACTGGCCAAGGTGGCTGCAATTTTTTTACCAATAATGCCCGATTTGCCCATACCTGTAACCACCAATTTACCTTTTGAGTTAGCAATTAATTTTACTGCAGCCTCAAAGGTTGCACCCAACAAATCAATTTGTGATAAAATCGATTCTGCTTCAAGCTGCAAGGTGTTTTTGGCACTCTGTATTATTTCACTCATGTTTAGGTTAATATTTTTTCAATTAAGGCTGGTAATTTATCTAAATAATACATGTTAGCTGCATCACTCATTCCTTCATCAGGATTAGGATGCGCTTCTAAAAAATAACCATTGGCACCGAATGCTTTCGCCGCCATGGCCATCATAGGTACAAAACGTCTATCGCCACCTGTCTTTCCATCTAATGCACTTGGCCGTTGGACACTATGAGTGCAATCCATGCAAACAGGATATCCAAGTTCACTCATATCAATTAAGTTTCGAAAATCCACTGCTAAATTATTATAGCCAAACATATTGCCTCTTTCTGTGAGGATAATTTTTTCGTTACCGCTTTCACTCACTTTTTGTGCTGGATAAAACATGTCCTTTCCAGAAAGAAACTGCGCTTTTTTAATATTTACAATTTTTCCGGATTCAGCTGCGGCTACCAACAAATCGGTTTGCCTGCATAAAAAAGCGGGTATCTGCAAAATGTCAACCACTTCACCTGCAGGCTTTGCTTGATAACTTTCATGTATATCTGTTACCAAAGGCAAATTGTATTTCGACTTAATGTCACTCAACATTTGTAGACCTTTATCAAGGCCTGGACCTCGAAATCCCTTTATGGAAGTTCGATTGGCCTTATCGAATGATGCTTTGAAAACAATAGGTACTTGGTGTTTATTATGAATTGATACCAGCACTTTGGCAATTTCATCTAGCAAATCAGCATTTTCAATTACACATGGGCCAATCAAGAAAAATGGCTTTGTTTTTATCTCAAGAAATAAATCTTTCATAATTATTTATATTTTTTTACACGGCTTCGCCTAAGTCAGTCACATTTTGTGCTGAAAAGGTTTTTGTTAAAAGTCCTATTTAGGCAAATTAAGTTTATGAAACTGCTTTTACCTGTTGTTTTTGAAGAAATGAAATAGGAACATTTACTTCAAACATTTTACTTATCGAATCAATCGAAATAATGGCACGAAATCTTCCCGCTTGCCGAACCAATGTACCTGATAAACCAGCAAACAAACCAAAATTTATTTCAAAATGCTCCCCAGCTTGTAAGCAAGTAATATCGATGGCTTCAAAAGATTCTGGCTGAGTGCACAGTATCCGCAAATTATCGAGTTCAACTTGCTTTATAGCAGCTGGTTTGCCAAGATGTTTTACAACACCTAAAGCACCTTGAATTTGAAAAACATCATTCAGTTGGCTGGGGGTGACGTATATAAAAACATACCCCTTTATCAGTGGAATCCAAATCCTCTTCTTCCGATCGCTCCATACTCTTACTGTTTTTACGAGAGGCAAAAAAGTTTCTGTGCCACGTTGCGTGAACCTTTCCTCAACTTTTTTTTCAGCCTGAGGCATCGTATAAACAGCATACCAATAGTATTGATTCGTCTTTTGGTTTTGCATAGTTTTAATTCGCCGTGGTTTTTGTGTTTAAAGGTTTAACTAGTGCCATAGAATATCAAAGCAAATATAGTTTTAGTAAGTTCTAAAGCAATAAAAACTTGGCTTAAATTACACCCTCACAATGATAAATTTAAAACAGGGTAACTTATTCTAGACTTGATAAAAAGTAAAAAATGAATACCTATTAAATAAATTCTAATTTTACCCAATTATTTTTAAAAAAGAACCAATGCAATACATGCTTAGTAATGATGCCAAAACAATTGCAATTGATTTTGATGGAACCATAGTTGAAGATGAATACCCTAAAATTGGCCGACCAATAATTTTCGCTTTCGAGACTATGAAACAATTGCAAAAAGAAGGGAATAAGTTAATACTTTGGACTTATCGAGAAGGCAGAAGTCTTGAAGAAGCTGTTGAGTTTTGTAAAAAAAATGGTGTTGAGTTTTATGCCGTTAATAAAAATTACCCCGACGAAGAATTGAACGCGGACACTAGAAGAAAGTTAAATGCAGATATTTTTATAGATGATCGAAATGTAGGTGGATTCCCAGGTTGGACATCCATCTATAATTTGCTTACTAAAACCCAACAAGAATTGACTTTGCCTAAGAAAAGATCTTTCTTTGGTTTTGGCAAAAGTTAATTCCAGTCTGAGTCATGCGTTTTGCCGCATTTTGATAAACATATACTCTAATAGCAGTTTTTGACAACAAGGCATGCTAAAGTTGCGAATAGCTTTGGTTACTTTCAAGAGTTCGATCAATTGTTCTTGCATAATGCTAGTCCATTGAATATTCAAAATATTACCGACAAAACATGAATATTTCACCGATTCCATTTCATGAAATTTTTTTTGTGCAAACGAGAACAATCGGTGAAAAAATATTGAGTTGGTTTGATTTATCCTAACCTTTTTATAGCTTTCATTGATAATGTATCTTAAAAAAAAGCAGGGTTTAATCTATTGTAATAATTGATACCTGAGTGTGAATATAAACTACTAAAAATGCGTGCTGAGCAACATAATATGAAGTTGCTTGTGTAAAATCGCATCCAACAAAAATAAAAAAATATGAATCTCCGCATTTATATCTAATAAATTTTTGCCATTGCTAAAGTTAACCTATTGAATAATTTAGCCCTGAAGTATCTTCTGTTGAGCTTGTAGCAGAATCCATAAAGATAGAGTTGAATATACTTCAAACTTATTTTTTGATAAATTCCGTTGAAGACACGTTTTGCATTACTAATTGCAATGTGTACTCAGATTTAAAGGATTCACTTTTAGATTCAGAAAAAATTTCGAGTATTAGCGAAATGCAAACAAAATATGAAACTGAAAAAAAAGTACAAGAGATTAATTTGTTAAATGAGCAAAATAAATGACAAGTGTCGGAACGAAATATATTTATTGTTTAGATAAATTTACTTTTACTACTTGGAATTACAGTTTTACTTGAATTGTTGTAAACAGAAAAAGCGAAGAAAGTTTCAGAGTAATTATTAATGAATATATTACCTGAAGAAGTAAGCAACGAATTAAAAAACATGGTAAGGCTGAGGCAAAAAACTTTGAAAATGCAAACTTGTTATTTACAGATTTTAGAGGCTTTATACAAATTTCTGAAAAATTAAATCCTGTCGAAGTAGTAACTTTTTTTGATAGTAGTTTTAAGGCATTTGATAAAATTATAGCAAGATACAATATTGAAAAAATAAAAACCATTGGTGATAGCTACATGTGTGTAGGAGGATTACCTGTTCCAGATAGAAATAGTGCAATAGCCGTTTTATATGCAGCTTTAGAATTTCAAGCCTTTATACCGATTAGACAAATGTAACAGATTAAAATTTCGTTCCTCCATTTAATCTAAACATTTGTATCCATCAGCATTTACCATTTTCGTCAAGCGAAATGTATAATATAAAATTAATGTCAAAATTGTATTATTAGAGAATTAGGAGCACAAGGATTGCAAGAAGGCGGGCTTCCAATTCAAATAAAGTTGGTAATTTATACAGGACATGTTATCGCCGGAATTGTGGGTGATAATTAATGCCCTTATGATATTTGGGAAGATGCCTTAAATACATACTAGTAGTGTGGAAAACTGTGAAGAAACAGGTAAAGTAAATATCAGTAAAGCTACTTATGAAATTATCAAAGATAAATTTGAATGTACCTATAGAGGGAAGATTAAGGCAAAAAGCAAGGGTGAAATAGATATGTATTTTGTTGAGCGAAGCATAAACCAGCAATACTAGGGTTTTAATCCCCACATAAATACTTTGCCTATTTAGCAATTTATGACTAGTCTCACTAATCCTTCTTCCTGTGGGCTTTACTCAATAATACTTGCCGCAATTTAACAAGCTAAACTAGTTTTTCTTACGAACTAAATAATTGTCCAGTACCAAGGCATCTATTCGGTCATCTTCTAAAGCTTTGAAGGCAGATACTGGAGTCGAAACAATGGGCTCTTCGTGTACGTTGAAGCTTGTATTCACAATAGCACCGCAGCCAGTTAACTTATAAAACGCATCAATGATTTGCCAATAATAAGGATTCGTTTCTTTCTTTACTACTTGCGGACGCGCAGTACCATCAACATGCACGACAGCTTGTAACTGTTTGTGATATTCTGGCGCTACATCGTAAGTAATAGTCATGTAATCTGCAGCTACATCGCCTTCTTTATACTTAGGCATATAAGTGCTCACCATATAGTCAATGACTGAAGGCGCAAAAGGCATAAATTCAGTTCTATTCAAACGTTTATTTAAGGTGTCATTTACCGACTTGTCAAAAGTATTTAAAATCATGGAACGCTTACCTAAAGCACGCGGCCCCCATTCCATACTACCATGCCAGAAACCAACAATTACATTATCTTTCATAAGTTGTGCAATTGTTTTAGGCGCCTCAATACCCATGTCGCTTAGCGTATATTTTGTATGGTCTATTTCATTAATAAATGCTGGTAAATCATTGGCATAATCTGGACCAAGATAAGTATCGATAAACCTATATTGACCACTTAGCATATTTTTATGTTGAGCCAAATCAGTCAACACGGCGGCTCCGAGCGAAAGACCCGAATCTCCCATGGCAGGCTGCACAAAAACTTGTTCCACTAAATCGTGTTCGAATAATAATTGGTTGATGCGGACATTAGCGAAAACACCTCCTGCTAGCGCCAACTTTATTTTTTTACCCCCTAACAAATTTTTGATGGTATAATCTAATAACTGCAATGAAATTTCTTCCGCTACTTTTTGACATGCAAAAGCAATATCTTCTTTTGTGTGACCTTTTGTTTCCTCCTTTAACCAAGCATCAAGTATCCAAGTATTTTTTCCATATTCTATCCCTGCACTAGATTGTGAATGAAAATTTATTTTTGTACTTAAAGTCAAATTTTTATCCAAACCATATTTATTCCATAACATTTCCTTTTGATCAAAAGGGAAACGAGTTAAAATACCATTTTCAAATTTGAATAAAGACCGAAATTTATCTAAGAGCTCGGTAGGTTTGCCATAAGCGGCTAATCCTGTAATCTTCCCTTCATGTCTGGTGGCGCGAAACCCTAGTAACATGGTGATACCGCTATAAAACTGACCTACTGATGTTTCGTAGCTGTGTGAAGCAATTTTCTTTAATCCTAATTTTTCATCAGGTATATAAAAAGTCATCGATTCATCATCGCCATATCCATCGGACGTGTAAACTAAATCACAATGAAAAGGAGCTGCATACCAAGCTGAAACTGCATGACATAAATGATGGTTATAAAATTCTAATTTTGCATTGCTAAATCCTAGTTTACGAACTTCCTCTTCAAATACCTTTCTATTATCACGCTCTCCAATTTTAGCTAAGCCTGCATAGGATAGTACACGAGCCATTACTTCTTTATTCTTCGCTGACTTACTTCTACTAAATCGATAACGAATTTCATCCTTATTGATGACCGTATCAATAAATGCACCAAATGAGATTATATCAACTTCTGAAGGTTGAATATTATATTCTTGTAATAGCCGAGTGCAAGCAGTTTCAGGCCATCCAAATTGTTGTTTAACACGGCAGGTTTTTTCTTCTTCAATAGATGCAATTATTTTTCCATTTTTGATAATGGTTAAAGAAGCATCGTGACTAAAATTTACGCCAAGTATTATCATAGTGTTTTGTTTGATATATTACCTACAAAACTTGCACGAGCATGTCTTGTTAGTTTTCCACGCGAAAATAGAATTTATATTGCAGGATACAAAGTAATGATTCTACACCCAAATTTCATTTTTAAACGCCTAAAATTTCAGCTTGTGTTATAAACAATTTACTACTCAACCTTTCTTAGTGTATCAAGCAGAAAATCCCAAAATTTTCTCACGGAAGGAATACTCACTTTTTCATCAGGAGAATGCGCACCACGGATGGTTGGTCCAAAGGAAATCATTTGCAAATCAGGATAGTTAGTTCCTAAAATACCGCATTCCAAACCAGCATGACAAGCTTCCACCTTAGGTTCTCCGCCATATTTTTCAACATAAATTTTACGCATCAATTTTACGATACTTGCATCCGGATTGGGCGTCCATCCTGGATATTCGCCACCATAAATTACTTCAGATTGTAATAAATTAAAAACGGCTGTAATGGCATCTCTCAAATCAATTTTTTCTGTATCAACCGAACTTCTGGTAAGACATTGAATAGAATACTTCCCATTCGAAAGGAATACGCGAGCCAAATTGTTCGAGGTTTGTACAAGCCCATCTATGCTAGGACTCATTCGATAGATTCCGTTTGGACAAGCATACAAACATGATAATAAACGTGCTTGAAAACCACCTTCCAAAACCATTTCAGGGCATGTTACTAAATCAGACGAAATATGTAGATTCGGATCTGTATGGTGATATTCTAACTGAAGTATACGATTAAATGATTCTATAAACTGTTGCATTGACTCTAAGTCTGCATTTCGAATAGCTATTATTACAACCGATTCGCGTGGTATTGCGTTGCGCAAACTACCCCCATCGATTTGATTGATCTCAATTTGATAAAGTTTACTAAGACTCGACAGTAATCGATTCATTATTTTGTTCGCATTGCCTCGACCTTTATGAATGTCAATGCCAGAATGCCCACCAGTTAACCCTTTTACAGATATTTGCAACCCTTGCTGAAGTTTGGCTTTAAAGGTTTGATAGGTACCCGTAGCGCTTACATCCACTCCACCTGCGCATCCAATTGTGAGTTCGTCATCTTCTTCTGTATCGAGGTTGAGCATAACTTTCGCGTCTAGCAAACCTCCTTGCAAAGCCAATGCACCCGTCATTCCAGTTTCCTCGTCTATCGTAAACAAAGCCTCGATAGGGGGATGTTCAATCTCCTTTGAAGCTAAAATTGTCATGATGGTTGCAACACCTATGCCATTATCGGCACCTAATGTGGTCCCATTCGCTTTGACCCAATCTCCATCAATCAACATATCAATGCCTTGTGTATCAAAGTCGAAAATGGTTGTCGCATTTTTCTGATGAACCATATCTAAATGACTTTGCAAAACTATCGCAGATTTATGCTCAAAACCCTTACTGGCTGGCTTCTTGATAATAACATTACCTACCTCGTCCACATAGGTTGATAGGTTTAAGCTTTCACCAAACTTCTTCATAAATTCAATCACGCGTGCTTCATTCTTTGAGGCGCGTGGTACTGCATTCAAGTCTGCAAAATGATTCCACAATGATTTCGGTTCCAGCTCTCGTATAGCTTCGTTCATGATTATTCTTATTTAAATATTTTCAAATATAATAGCCGCTCCTTGTCCAACACCAATACACATAGTTGCTAGTCCGTACTTAACGTTTCTTCTTTTCATTTCATGTAAGAGTGTGGTAGAAATACGGACTCCGCTGCATCCCAAAGGATGGCCCAATGCAATCGAGCCCCCATTTACATTCACTTTTTCTGGATTGATTTTCAAGTCTTTCATGCAAGCCAAACTTTGCGATGCAAATGCCTCGTTTAATTCAATTAAGCCGATATCATCGATGCCTAAACCGGCTCGTTGCAATGCTTTTTCTGTAGCAGGCACTGGACCAATACCCATTATACTAGGATCAACACCAGCAATAGCCATGCTTTTAATCATTGCCATTGGTTTTAAATCATACTTTTTTACAGCATCTTCATTGGCTAATAAAATAGCAGCCGCACCATCGTTTACACCACTTGCATTTGCAGCGGTTACACTTCCATCTTTAGTAAAGGCAGGTTTTAGTTCAGCTAATTTATCAAGTGGCGTTAAGCGCGGATGTTCATCTTTTTCGAACATGGTTGTTTTTCCTTTTCCAAGATTTAATTCAACTGGAATCAACTCGTCTGCAAATTTCCCTGCTTTATGAGCCTCCTCATATTTTGTCTGACTTTCAAATGCAAATCTATCCTGTGCCTCGCGAGAGATACTCCATTGTTTCGCTACATTTTCGGCTGTTTCACCCATGCTAAATGGGTGATGCATATTTGCCAAGGTCGGATTAATAAAACGCCAGCCAATAGTAGTATCAAAAATTTCAGCCTTACGGCTAAATGCCGAATCAGATTTCCCCATCACAAAAGGGGCACGTGTCATGCTTTCCACACCCGAAGCAATATATAATTCGCCTTCACCACACATAATGGCTCTTGATGCATCCATAATGGCTTGCAGTCCTGAAGCGCATAAACGATTCACCGTATTGCCACCTACTGAAATAGGCAAATCTGCCAACAGTGCGGCCATACGAGCGACATCACGATTATCTTCACCCGCTTGATTGGCGCAACCAGCAATGACATCCTCAATGGCATGCACATCGATGTTTTCGTTTCGATGAATGAGTGCTTTAATAGCGATGGCCAACAAATCATCAGGCCGTATATTGCTTAAACTACCTCCATACTTACCAATCGGTGTGCGAACTGCATCAATAATATAGGCTTTCGACATGTCTTTAAATTTTGAATTGCAAATATAGTTTGGATTTTAACGCAACTTGAAACAATTCAATTTTAGTGATTTATAAAATAGAGACAGCAAAAAAATAAGTGCCTTCTTAGATTAAATTAATAAGTCTCCTTTTAATGATTATTATAATTTCTTTTCAAGAGAACGATAAAAATTTGAGATGCTCGTC
This sequence comes from Chitinophagaceae bacterium, assembly GCA_044234005.1. Classification (GTDB taxonomy): domain Bacteria; phylum Bacteroidota; class Bacteroidia; order Chitinophagales; family Chitinophagaceae; genus OLB11. The sequence goes on from JBIIJE010000001.1 coordinate 42,537, forward strand.
ACTGAAAAAGTTTTATGATTATCCGTAAAGTTACCTATTTTCTTTTCCATCTCGTCACATGTGACGAGACAAGGCTGAAGATTCTCAGCATAAAAATAATTTCATCTACACTACTTTTATCCAAACTCGCACATGCAGATACTAGCTCCATCACTAAATTCGGTTGTGCTCAAACAGTGGATAAAAGTTAAGTTCCGATTTCAATATTTTTATATGCCTCAAATCTTAGGCCGTATCCAACAATAAAACTTTTACTTGATACAATGCTTTGAAAAAATTAGGTACTAAATTGATGTCGTCTGTATTCATTCACCATATTAAGGTAGTTTAACGGATAATCATTAAAAGTTTGAATAACAATTCTAACAAAATAATCTTCCGTATTACCTCTGTTTAATTCTATTAATTTCATAGCAATATGGCTCGAAAATTAAACAACTCTTCAATTCCATAGCTTCAAAAATTTAGCCGAAATAATACAATTTACTAGTTCAATGAATTTTCAACAAGATATATAATTCCTCAGAAAACACAAGCCTATGATCCTATCATAAGTGGCATTAAAAGCATTAGCAAATCTTCATTTTCTTTTTTCTCTGCTGGCTTCACAATGCCTGCACGATTCGGTGTGCTTAATTCAAATTTAATTTCCTCGCTATCTAACGCAACCACTAACTCCAACAATAATCTTGCGTTGAAAGCTATTTTCATATCATCACCATCGTATTGGCAAGGCAATTGTTCGTTACCTTCAAATGAAAAATCGACATCTTGTGCGTATAAATGCAAATTGTTACCTACGATATCAAGTACAACTTGATTGGTAGTTTTATTCGCAAAAACACTTACTCGGCGCAATGCACTCACAAATTCTGCTTTTGTTAAGGTTAGCGTAAATGGACTATCTGCAGGAATCACGACCTTGTAATCAGGAAATTTCGCGTCGATAAGTCGAGAGCTTAATTGAATATGTTCTCCTTCCACAAACAGATGATTTGTGTTGAACGAAACTTTCACTTCGGTGGAAGAGCTTAAATTATTCTTTAACTGATTTAGCGCCTTACGAGGTACGATGAAGCTAGTTTCAATTGGACATCGAACATCAGTTTTTACACAACGCACCAATCGATGAGCATCGGTTGCCACGAATGTCAAATTGCTTTTGCCTAACTCAAAAAACACCCCACTCATGGCAGGTCTTATATCATCATTGCTTACTGCTATGATAGTTTTGGCAATGCCGTCACTTAATTCGGCTGCCGACATAGTGAATGTATCAATATCCTCAGCATCAGGCTCGGTAGGATAGCTTTTAGCATCTTCGCCTACAATTTTATATTTACCTTGCTCACTTGTGATATCGATGCCATAATCGCCCAAATTAATTTCAAATGTGATGGGTTGCTCTGGCAAATTTTTAAGATACTCTAATAATACTTTGGCTTGAATGCATACACTCCCCTCTTCGGTAGATTGAACATCCATATGTACTTTCATCATCGTCTCCAAATCGGTACTTACGATGGAAAGTTTATCTTTTCGTAAATCAAATAAGAATGATTCAAGAATGGGCAATACATTGTTCGTGCTGATGATACCACCAATACTTTGTAAATTTTTTAATAATATACTAGATGAAACTATGAAACGCATGTAATAATCAGTTTTTCGATTTGCGGACAAATATAGTGAAATTATATTTAGAGCTTCAAGCCAGATTTTAGGGCTAAAATTCTATTAAAAACCTAGCCCATTGATTTTTTCAACACTTATTAATGTAATTGAACCCAAACTTTGCTGTTGAAAATGCAAACTGCAAAATCGATTCGAAAAATCTAGCCCCTTAGCAAACAACTTCGGCAAGATTTTCTAAATCGGGGTTACCGTGAAAAGCCTTAGGAGGCTTTATTCATAGCAGCCCACTTCGTTTTTGCTGCAAAATCTCGGTTGAATAGCTTACCAACAAACAACAAGACCTTGCTGGAATAGCTGTAATTGTTAATTCTATCCTTAAAATTTACCGTATAACTTTAATAGAAAAGCTTTTTGCTGCAATAGTTGTACTTTCGTGCCTCGAAAAAAATTAGGATAAGACAAAAAGGTACATGAAAAAACGCGTAGCAATATTTGGTAGCACAGGTTCTATAGGCACACAAGCTTTAGAAGTGATTGCAGCGAATCCAAGTTTATTTAGTGCAGAAATCTTAACGGCACATGCCAATGCAGACTTATTAATATCCCAAGCCATTGAATTTAAGCCAAATGCTGTTGTCATTGGTGATGAAACGCAATATAAAAAAGTCAACGAAGCATTAGCTACCCATCAAATCAAAGTGTTTGCGGGTGAAAAATCTTTAATAGAATTAGCAGCAAGTGACATGTACGATATACTTCTTGCTGGCATAGTTGGTTATGCAGGTCTTTCTTCTACACTATCAGCCTTAGAACAAGGCAAAACAGTTGCTCTCGCAAATAAAGAAACCTTGGTAGTAGCAGGTGATATCGTAACAGAAACGATTCAACGGAGAGGTGGTAGACTTATTCCAGTGGACAGCGAGCATTCTGCCATATTTCAATGTTTGGTAGGCGAGCAGAATAATCCAATTGAAAAAATTATTTTAACTGCATCAGGCGGCCCTTTTTTAGGTAAGAAACCAAACTTCTTAATTAATGTAAAGAAAGAGCATGCATTGGCACATCCTAATTGGATTATGGGTGCTAAAATATCAGTTGACTCTGCCAGTCTCATGAATAAAGGCTTAGAGATGATTGAAGCGAAGTGGTTGTTTGGTTTACAAAATGAACAAATTGAAGTGGTTGTACATCCTCAATCTATTATTCATTCAATGGTTCAATTTGAAGATGGCAGCATGAAAGCCCAAATGGGACTGCCAGATATGAAATTACCTATTCAATATGCCCTAGCTTACCCTCAACGAGTTCGGAATGATTTTAAAAGAATGAGTTTTAAAAACTATCCGAATCTTACTTTTGAAGCTCCAGATGTGAAAACATTCCGCAATTTAGCCCTCGCAAAAGATGCTATGTTTAAAGGAGGCAACGCGCCATGTGTTTTAAACGCCGCGAATGAAGTTGTAGTGGATGCATTTTTGAAAAATAAGCTAGGCTTTATTGAGATGAGTGATGTGATTGAAAAGTGCTTATCCGAAATCCCTTTTGAGGCAAAACCTACTTTACAACATTATATTGATTGCAACTTTGAAACACGCAAACTAGCAAGCAACTACATTTAATTTATATAAATTTATTTTACTTTATACTACATGGTACTATTACAAATCGATTGGACAGAAGTTGGAATCAAAGCTGGACAACTTTTATTGTCGTTGAGTATTTTAGTGATTCTTCACGAATTTGGACATTATATTACAGCACGATGGTTTAAATGTCGTGTTGAAAAATTTTATCTGTTTTTTGATCCTTGGTTTTCATTATTTAAGAAAAAAATCGGCGATACCGAATACGGACTTGGTTGGCTACCCTTAGGTGGCTACGTAAAAATAGCTGGCATGATTGATGAAAGCATGGACAAAGAAGCTATGTCATTACCTGCACAGCCATGGGAATTTAGAAGTAAACCAGCTTGGCAACGATTAATCATTATGCTAGGTGGCATTATTGTAAATGTACTCCTTGCAATACTCATTTTCTCCTTGGTATTATATAAATGGGGTGATAGCAAAATTCCTATGTCTTCTTTAAAACATGGTGTTGCCATACAAGATAGTTTGTTGTATCAAGTAGGTTTCAGAAGTGGCGATAAGATTATCAGTATTGATGGTAAAAGTGCTGACTTCCTGGATGATGCTGCTTATAAAGTATTTACAGGTAAATCTGCTATTGTAGATAGAAATGGTGTACAAATACCGTTGAATTTCCCAGCAAATTTAATAGGAAAACTGGTTGAGAGTAAGCGTCGGTCAGGATCTCTCATAACGCCAAGGGTGCCAGCAATTATTGATTTTATTGATAAAAATGCGCCTGTTAAAAAAGCAGGTTTGCAAAAAGGTGATATTATTACGAGTATCGATAGTCAAGCCGTTAATTTTTTTGATGAAATGAAAACTTTATTAGCAGCATCCAAAGGCAATACGGTTCAAGTAGGTATCACTAGAAGTGGGCAAAATTTGGTGTTACAAACCACCTTAATGCCAGAAAAAAAATTGGGTGTGCTTCCTATTTTAGATGAGAAGAAATTAGATAGTATGCAGGTTTTAAAATTAATACATAATGAGTATTCGTTAGCAGCCTCATTTCCAGCAGGTGCAGCCTTAACGAAGGAAAAATTGGTTGGCTATGTGGATCAATTTCGATTAATATTTGATAGTAAAACCGAAGCTTACAAGGGACTTGGCGGCTTCAAAGCCATGGCTAATGCTTTCCCTGGCGTTTGGCATTGGGAGTCGTTTTGGCGTTTAACAGCCTTGCTTTCAATTATTTTAGCCTTTATGAATTTATTGCCTATACCTGCTTTAGATGGCGGGCATGTAATGTTTACTTTATATGAAATGATTACAGGTCGTAAGCCGCATGAAAAGTTCTTAGAATATGCACAAATAGCCGGTATGATATTCTTACTATCGCTTATGGTATTAGCTAATGCGAATGACTGGATTGGTTGGGGTAGATAAGGTTTTAACTTTAAGACTTATCGAACAAATCAGCAATAGAAATGTTGTAGGCACAAACCATACAAAGGAAGAATTAAATAAATACTTCTACAGGACATTGATGAATTGAAGAATTATCCTTCAAACTACCTTATTGAGGTAAATGAATATTAATGACTCCAATAGTATTAAAAACATTATTGCAAGTAATTTAATTTGCAATTTCCATCATGTTTAAAATAATCTTACTTACTTAAATACATACTTCTGTCCTTATATAATTGTCTGAAATATGGGTCACGCAAATCTTTAATAAAGCGAATGGCTTCACCTGTTGATTTCATTTCAGGTCCTAATTCTTTATTAACGCCTGGAAATTTATTGAAGCTAAATACAGGTTCTTTAATTGCGAAACCAGTTAGCTTTTTCTCATACGTAAAATCACTTAATTTATTGTAACCCAACATCACTTTAGTCGCTATATTTAGGTAAGGAATTTGATATGCCTTGGCTATAAATGGCGTGGTTCGACTTGCGCGTGGATTAGCTTCAATGACAAATACATTGCCGTCTTTAATTGCAAACTGAATATTAATCAGCCCTTTAATATTAAGGGCCTTTGCAATTTTCAAAGCGTAATGCTCCATGGTGGCAACAACCAAAGGAGTGAGGTTAAATGCGGGCAGCACAGCATGGCTGTCTCCACTATGAATGCCTGCAGGCTCAATATGTTCCATCACACCCATCACATGCAACTGCTCTCCATCATAAATGGCGTCAACCTCCGCTTCCTGGCAACGATCTAAGAAATGGTCGATTAGAATTTTATTACCTGGTATATGCTTCAATAAACTTAGGACAGCTTTTTCTACCTCTTCGTCATTAATTACGATGCGCATACGCTGTCCACCAATTACATAACTCGGACGCACCAATACAGGATAGCCAACTTTATTAGCCACTTCTATAGCTTCTTCGACATCTAGTGCAGTGCCATATTCAGGGTATGGAATACCAAGCTCTTTCAGCAAATCGCTAAACCTGCCTCTATCTTCCGCAATATCCATATTATCAAAACTAGTACCTATAATCGGAATATTTTTTTCATGTAATTTCTTCGAAATTTTGAGCGCAGTTTGTCCACCTAATTGCACAATAACGCCTTCTGGTTTTTCGTGTTCAATAATTTCATAAATGTGCTCCCAGTTCACAGGTTCAAAATATAATTTATCTGCCATGTCAAAATCGGTGCTAACTGTTTCCGGATTGCAATTTATCATAATGGATTCATAGCCACATTCTTTAATTGCTAATAATCCATGTACGCAACAATAATCAAATTCGATACCTTGTCCGATTCGATTCGGACCGCTACCCAATACAATAATTTTTTTCTTGTCGCTAACGATGCTTTCGTTGTGTTTGAGTTTTGTCATATTATGTTTGACTTGTTATTTATATTTTTTACTTCACAAAATTGATGCGTACATCGCGTTTCAATTTTCTCAGACCGCAGAGATTAATCTAGAGATAGTAAGCTTTCAATTTTCATGCTACAGTTTTCAAAATTGACATTATAATACTAATTCATTTACAAATTGACTCTCTTTCTCAAACGTGCTATAGAAGTAAGGTGTTACCGCTTCAAATTCTGCTGCACAAGTATCTACCATTTTAAAAACACGTGTAATACCTAGATTCTTTCGCATCTGATATAGTTCATCTTCTGTTCCATCATTCATAATACGGCAGATTTGCTCGTCGCCAAAACCATGATGCTTGGCCTCACGCAATAATTCAGGTGGCAGGGTATCGAGCTTATACTTTTCTATTTCTTTTTCAATATCGCACAATAATTTAATTTGATTTAAAAACCACTTATCAATTCCATGACTTGCTTTTGATATTGAATTGACACTTACCCCAGCCATCAAGGCATCTTTTATTCTAAATACCCTATCCCATTTCGGTGTTTTCAAAGATTCTAAAATCTCATCTGTTTTCATTAAACTTTTACCATAATAGCCTAAACCAACCGCATTGTTTTCTAAACTTTGACAAGCCTTTTGAATGGCCTCAGTAAAACATCTACCAATTGCCATCACTTCACCCACACTTTTCATCTGTAAGCCTAAAGTATCTTTAGCGCCTTTGAATTTATCAAAATTCCACCTTGGTATTTTTACTATAACATAATCTAAAGTAGGCTCGAAAAATGCAGAAGTATTTCCTGTAATTTGATTCTTTAATTCGTCTAAGCGATAGCCGATCGCTAATTTAGCAGCGACTTTCGCAATTGGATACCCAGTAGCTTTGCTTGCTAATGCCGAAGAACGACTCACACGTGGGTTGATTTCAATGGCAATAATTTCTTCCGTATCAGGGTTTAGTGCAAACTGCACATTACACCCACCCGCGAAATTTCCTAAATCACGCATCATCGTAATGGCCGTATTGCGCATTAATTGAAAAGCCGTATCACTTAAAGTCATAGCAGGGGCAACTGTTATAGAATCACCTGTATGCACACCCATAGGGTCAAAATTTTCAACTGTACAAATAATACATACATTGTCAGCTGCATCGCGTAATAATTCCAACTCAAACTCCTTCCAACCCAATACAGCCTGCTCAACCAAAACCTCATGAATAGGTGATGCTTGCAAACCATTATTCAATGCATTATCTAAATCTTCGGGCGCGTTTACAAAACCTCCACCTGTTCCTCCTAGCGTAAATGATGGGCGAATCACCAATGGGAATCCGATTTCTTGCGCAAACTCTTTTCCTTCTAAATAACTGTTTGCCGTTTTAGCTTTAGCAACAGTTACACCTAACTTTATCATCCATTGACGAAATTGCTCACGATCTTCAGCTTTGTCAATCGCTTTAATATCCACGCCGATTAATCGAGTATTATACTGCTTCCAGATACCTAATTCCTCCGCTTCTTTGGCTAAATTAAGTGCTGTTTGCCCACCCATAGTTGGTAGAACCGCATCAATTTCATTTTCTTGTAAAATTTGTTCAATACTTTCTACATTGAGCGGTAAAAGATAAACCCTATCTGCCATCATCGGGTCTGTCATGATGGTAGCCGGATTTGAATTAATTAGAATTACTTTGATTCCTTCTTCTCGCAAGGATCGTGCTGCTTGGGTTCCACTATAATCAAACTCACAAGCTTGACCAATGATAATTGGACCAGAACCGATAATTAAAACGGATTTGATTGAGTTGTCTTTAGGCATTTTTTTTTTATCTCGCTTGCGCAAGAATTGATAAATGACTGACTTTTTGTTTGCTAAGTTGCAAATGTAATAGATGAAGAGTTTAATAAAAAGGAATGTGGAAAAAGAAAATGTGATTCTTTAAAATATCTTCAGCAACTTATCTATTTAAATAATAGCTAGATATTGCAAACGGGAAATGTCGAATATTAAATCCAAATTACACGACAGGATTCGATATTAGAAAGTTGTATCAGTAAGCACAAATTTCAAAATTTAAATTCTCTTATAAAGTTGAACGTTTTTCAAATATTTTTACTAATTATTGGTTGTCCAACTTCTTCATCACCTGCAAAAACTTGTCTTGAGAATTGTGATGAGACTATGAATTATTCAGGAAGCCCTATTTAGATTCGCACTCGATATGAATACAAATTCATCAAATATTTATAATTAATTACAATGATTTAGATTTGTATTCTAGATCATAATTTTATCATGAGAAAACTTTCAATACTTTTTGTTATTCTTTTGGCAACTCAGATTGCACAATGCAAAGAATTTTCGATTGCGAATAGCATGCGGCCAAAAAAAAATTCGGATGGTGCTCTTGATAAAACACGAATATTACTTGGCCCAGGTATTGGGGTGAACGCTTTTAATAGAGGGTTTGCCTTCAATCTTAATCCTTCTTTGGCTTATGCTTTTACTGATAATTTCTATGCAGGTTTTAGCTTGGGTTATAGCTATTTTCAACAATCTACAGATTATAAAAATCCTGTATCAAACTTAGATGAGAAGTTTCGATATAAAATTCCATCTTATTCGGCGAGTGTATTTGCACGCTATATCATTGCTAACATGATAATAATTGGTGTCGAGCCTGAAATAAATAATACGAAAGTTTATACAGACAGGTTTTTCAATTCATCTGGGCAATTAAATGTTGAATCGCGTCGCTTAAGTGTGTCTTCGTTTCTAGTAGGCGGTGGCTATTGTCAACGACAAAGCGATATCGGGCATCTATTTTTTATGGCTATGTATGATTTGCGCCAAAATCCGAATGCGGCCAGATATTACGAATCTTTAGACATACGCCTTGGTTGGATGATACCATTATTTAATCAACGCTAAGAATCTTCTTTCTTATAGCCTTGTTTTATCGCATACCTAGCTATGCCAACACGAGATTTCACATCTAGTTTCATGAATATTCATTGTGGTAACCATTTATGGTTTTCGGACTTAAAAACATTTTAGCATCTATTTTTTTTATAAGAAGTTTAATCCAAATTACATGATAGGATTTGAGGCACGAAAATTCTAAGGTGTTAGTTGGTCTCGTTAATTGTTAACGTGACGCTTTGGTATTTGTTATCAATCCTGTCTCATGATTGATAACAAATACTTTTATCGTTTGCGCATTCCAAATGCCTAATCTGGGTTTATCCCAAATTATACGAAAGCCCAAACTCTGCATCAATACAAAATTTGGGCTTCATGAAAAACTTGTCTTAGAATCAATTAATTATTTGTAATCAAACTTACTTAAACATAAAGACTATTTGAATGGATTACTGTATTTTTCATCTTTAATAAACTCATAATCGGTCAACGTATTTAAGAATGCAATCAGAGCCGTTTTATCACTTTCACTCAATTGAATATGTTTTACACTTCCATCAGCATTTTTAAATTTCTTATCTAAATTCTGTGCGGGCTTAATGCCAGATGAATAATGATCTATGACATCGCGTAAAGTCTTAAATCTTCCATCATGCATATAAGGTGCCGTTAAAGCAATATTGCGTAAACTCGGAATTTTGAACATGCCATCTTTTCTACCCACATCATTCGGAATAATATCAAGTCCAATATTGGTTGTACCTCTTACATCAGAAGCTGACCCTGTATTAAATGTTTGTCCTCCATACTCGCCACCAGGTTGATCTGGCGCACTCAAATTAGGACCTGCATGACAAGTTGCACATTTTGCTTCCGCGCTATTAAATATGGCTCGTCCTGCATTTTCTAACTGTGTATAATTACTAAAGTTATTTGCTCTTCCTTCATCAAACTTTGAATGACTCGTCGTTATTGAAGCAATAAATTGCGATAGTGCACTCGAAATGGCCGTTTCTGTAATAGCCGAAGTACCAAATGCCTTTTGAAATAATGATGGGTAATATTTAGTTTCTTGTAATTTCTTAGTAAGCGCGTTCAAGTCCTCCATGCCCATTTCGATATGATTTTGTACAGGTGCTAACGACAAGTCGTTGATAGTAAATGAACGAGAATCCCAAAACAAATTATTTGACATTTGCGGATTTATAATTGCCATACTACTTCTTGTCGTAATACGACCTTCGAATCCAAGACTCAGGGCTAAACCATCTGAAAATGCCTTTGATTGATGATGGCAACTTCCACAGGATACTGAATTATTGAGAGACAATAATTTATCGTAAAAAAGTACACGACCCAGGGTAGCTCCTTCATTCGTAACCAACACACGTTGACCCGACATGAAGAAAGGCATATCAAAGCCCATGAATCCTCCATTTTGTGTAAACTGATTTACACCATTCCCATCTGGCAACTTCGCACTTGCATATTCATAAGCAGTTGAAGGTAGTTGAGGTGCTACATGATCCTGTAAACCTGTTGCGGCTTTGTTACATGAAATCCAAACTAAGACCGCAATAATCAGGGAAGAAATAAATACTTTTTTCATAGCAATTGTATTTAATGTTTAAAGTCCAATATAAAAGTAAAGCCATTTAGTTATAGAAAATTACAATTAGCGACAAAACACTGAAATTTTAACATATGTTAATCGCTTAGGATATAAGGAAATTGAGCCTCTCGTACTTCTGTTTGATACTGCTTATTGGACCTAAATTTTCAATGCGCAAAAAAAATTTACAAACTAGTTTGAAAAACTACCACGATACTAGATGGTTATTATATAATAACTTTTTTGACTCTTTCAGCAATACCGATTCGTAGAGCGGCCTAATTTGTAATTCATCAATATAGGTTGCTGAACTTTTATCATCGTTTATGAAATCCAATATAATATGCTTTATATCTACACTAGGTTTTAATATTTCATGAATATGAACCCAAAAACCTTGATTATCATTGAGACTTCTATTAAATAATATATCATGATTCTCAACCCGATTCAAAGCGCTGTCAAACAACTCGATATAAAAATGAGGCATGCGGTAATCGACATCATTTACTTTGACCCATACTGAAAGTTCATAGCTTGAGTCTTTCATTAATTGAATTTCTTCATTCAGCAAATTTAGTTCCGGAATATTTAAAGTTGCTTGAGCCCCTTTGCCGAAAATTTTTTCTTCTGAATTCTTTTCTTCAAATGAGCGATGTACGAGTAATGTGTTGGCTTGAGGGGCAGCAAGTTTAAGCGAATCTTTCAATCGACTTTCGTATTGCATTAAATTCTCCCATGATAATGAAAAGCATGAAATGCCTTTGATATTTGTCAAATATCGAGCATGTTGAAAAAGGTATTTTTCATCTGGCGACAATGCACTACTGTCTTGATATATCAAAAGAAGATTTTTTTTGTTGAGTAAAGAACCGAATTGCGACTTGTCTGATAAAGGACCTCCAGTTAAACGCATTAATGAAAAACTTTGAGACCATGAACTTCTTGATAAATGGGTATTTACAATAGGTAAGCCTGTTGCTAAGGAGAATTGAAATGAAGCATCAATAATAAACCCAGATTGTCCATATCCAACTTTTTCAGAACCAATACAGAAAAATGGAAACCCCGCAATCGCTTGATGATTGTTGATTTCTTTGTTCAAATCTTTACTAAGTTGAACACTATCTATGTAGTTTGTGAATGCTTCATAATCTTTGCTTGAAGTATCCGATCTTTTTTGAATAATTTTTCCATATCCAAACATTTCTATGGTGGAAACACCTAATAATAGGATTGCTACAAAACTCATTTCTACATATTTAAACTGACTCTTCAAACTGCTGAATATCTTATGCACACCAATTACCATACTTATTGAAGTTAGAAAATAAAAGATGACACTAAATCTACCTAAACTTCGAAATTGTTTCATCATAGGCACAGTATCTATAGAGTTTTCGAAACCCCAAATAAAAGGAACTCCCATACTAAATAGTAAACATAAGAACCCTGCGAGCATCATCTGTTTTTGTGCGTCTTCGAATACCGGAATTTCCATTTTTAAACAACGATTTGTCAGCTTTAATATTATCAAGAGTATAATCCAAACACAAAAAAACACATTTAATATTCCAATGTAACCGTAACCTTCACCACCAAATTCAACGGATTCTAAATCGGAGAACAGGATATTTAAAAAGGAACCCAAATCACTTGAATTACTCGTCAGCACACTCCGCCAATTACTTAGGTAGGAAAGTGTTCCCCAGGGATTCGTTGGTCTGTCCTGAATAGGATCTGTAAATAAAAGAATAAGCTTGACAACAACAAATGCCAAAAATACACTTAAAATAACGCCGTAAGTTTTTAGAAAAGTGGCTTTTAAATTTTTAACATTAAATAATAAAGTAGCAAACCATAAACTAGCAATTAAAAATGCACCAATCGCGAAATTATAGAAATGCAGAAATGCAATACTTACCAATACGAGTATAATTCCTAGCAAAATAGTTTTACGATTTTGCTCGAAATACGCATAAAAAAGCAATATCAGCAAGGGTATGTAAAATGTATAACTCAGACCAAAGTGCCCGAAAACTCGGAGGATATTCGGCGAAAAAAAGGTAATAACAACTGCTGCAATAGAGCTTATCCACGGATTTACTTTGAGTTTGTTGAGTAACATAAAAGTAAATATGGAACTTAATAAAAAACTCAAAATCAGTATAAGGTTCATGATGCCAAGTAATGTCGGTATTTGAAAATGTAATACTTGATTTAAGTAACTTAATGGAACAGATAATAAAGGTTGATTATCTGTAAATGTGACATGCTCTCCATAAGGATAATTCATGCCTTCGAACCAAATACCTTTACCATAAAATGTATGATATAAGAAAGTAAAATAATTTTTAAACCCATCTCCGTTTGCACCAATCATGGCTGCTGTAGGTTGCATTAAAACATTTCGAAATAAATACCATGCAAAGCTTGCACTGAGGCAAATATGAAACCAAAAATGAGGGGTAAATCGAGCAAATTGCTTTCTCATAAAAGACTAAAACTATTATTAAATGGACGGTTTGCAAAATATTTTCTTCTTAAAGGTATTTTATTTTCATCCCAATTAATCATACAGAAGTTCGAAAAAAATAGACTATTTTAATTCGAGATATATTCACAGCCCTTCAAGGAATTAGCTATTTTCGCCAAAAAATACTTCTTGTCTCAAAAATCTCTTGCTATTGTTGTTCCTGTTTATAGACCTATGATACTTTGGCAAGCTAACTTATACAATCATTTTCAAGCCTTAGCCGAATCTCTTCATGAATTTTCAGTAAAGCTTTACATCACGATAGATGGTGGATTTACCCAACAAGAACTTCTAGAGACAAACGCATTCTTTGAAGCCATTCCGAATGTAAATTGCCTAAGCTATTCTGAAAATATGGGAAAAGGATTTGCACTAAGAAAAGGTATTGCGGCCGCGCAAGAAGATTATATTGTATATACAGATATTGATTTGCCCTACACACAAGAGTCAATGTTGGCTATTATTGAATCGCTTGCAGTAAATGATGTTACCATTGGCATTAAAAACAAAGATTATTATAAACATTTACCAACTTATAGAGTTGTAATTTCGAAAATATTAAGAAGTATGATTGGTTTTTGCTTCCCAAAATTGATTACTTCTGATACTCAATGCGGACTGAAAGGTATGCGAAGATCAGTAAAAGAGCTTTTTTTAAAGACCACAATTAATCGATACTTATTTGATTTAGAATTTGTTTACTATGTTTCTAAATCAAATTTTTCTGCTACAACCATTCCTGTTCAATTACGCGAGGGTATTGAATTTAGAAATATAAACAAGTCTATTTTATTACAAGAACTTTATAATTTTGCGCGAATTTTAATGCATAAGAATTAACTATTTGAGGAATTAAAACCTTAAACCATCATCCTATTTTTTTCTACATTATAATAGTATAGATGGTTTTACCTCCCTCTCGATTTTCAATTGTTTAGCAAATAAGGTATTAGGCAGAAGGTGCATAAATAAACTTTAACACAAGTATATAGATTATACTCTTTCGAATTGAATAGTACATAGTTTTCTATAGCTTCTTAAAGGTAATCGATTCCTTATAAGCTTTGTTCAATTGCTTAATAAACTTATTCCATGACTCGAATTGAGCTGGTTTTAACTCGAGTTCAGTTAAGTCTAAATATATTCTTTGTTTGCAAATTATATCTTGGCCCGATTGCGAGTAGTTGATACTTGCACCAAATCCATCTTGTTTCAAATCAACATTTTCTGGCAAATAGGCTACCTTATAATTCTCTGGAACACTTAATTGATAAGTGATTTCATGCATACTATTATATTGAAACGAATAGGGTATTGTTCTATTGGGTTCTTTGATATACGAGTTACTTAATGTTCTATCCATTAATACATTCACGTAAATTTCATCATCCACTTCTTTGGCAAAATCAGCAATGCTAAAATCCACGCGATAGTTTACTTCTCGATTAGGGGTTGCTTTTTCAACTACAAATTTTTCAAGTGCCGCATTGTTGCTTATGCTTTTAATGATGCCTTTTCCAAATTCTTGTCTGTCATTTTCAGAAACGTATAATAATTGGTTGGAAATATTATTCGCTAACAAGCCGGTATATTTAGTTTCTGTCGTTATCGTTGCTTTCGTTTTATCAAGTCTAATCTTATTTACTTCTTGAAACATGTTCTTCTCGGCCTTTACAACAGGTACCATTACAAGTTCATATTCAGTATCGTTTTTATAAATCATCACTTGTTTTCCTTGGATATGATCAGAAGGTAAATCATAAAATCCATTAGGATCTGTTGCATCTAAAAAATACCATTTCCCATCTAAATTTACTGAAGCTATCATATGGTTATCAGTATTCTTGAGTGGAACTTCTGAATAAGTATAAGGTATTCGTCGAGTACCTAACCAAGTTAAATAAGCAGGCACTTTGACCGCTCGCAATAATGCAAATTGCAAACTGCTCATATCTTTACAATCACCGTACCTTCTGGCACAGACTAAATCAGCTTCACGCGGAATAATCCCTTCCATGCCATTTTCAAATGCTACATAACGTATATTTTGCTTCACCCAATCATAAATTCGTATTACTTTTTCTCTATCATTGGTGCAACCTTTCACGATTGAATCGGCCAAGGCCTGGATGCGGTCGCTTGGTTTTTTGTTTACATGTTTTATATTTTTTACATACCAATTAAATAAATCTCGTGGGGTCTTGCTTACAGTAAATACTTTCCCTCTTGCTCTGTACTCATCAATCTTATATAATACATGGGGTGTATATGCCATTCGAGCGGGTGGGTTATCAATTGGTTTTTGCTCTTCGATATCTTTCGCTGTCCATGTGTAAATCGTTTCATTTCGTTTTACTTCCTTCTCAAATTTAAAAGTTGTAGGTAAAATATTTTTTTCTATCAAAGAGATTGTTACTTCTTCGGGCACGATTAATTCATACCTACGTTCTTGAACTGGCATATAAAATGAGAATGAGAAAGGATCTGTAAAATGTGCTTCTTGCGTGGATGTCGTATATTTTACATGAGCCTCCGAGCCTACTGTTAAACCCAAAAAAGTAATATTAATTTCTTTCTCATCATCATAAAAAACAGAATTACTTTTGGCATTATTCATCTTGAAATCTTTAATTTCAATCGTTTTCATTTTGCCATTCGGCTGTGGATTTTTTGTAAATACTTCTATGTCATCCAACTTTTCAAACGATGAAATGTAAACTGAATAATCATGATAAAGAGAAATCGATTTTTCGTCATTGAATTTAAAAATGATTTCGCAGGTAGTAGTTACTTTAGGCGTTGTGTCTTTGATGTTGATTTCGGTTCGCTGTAAATAATAAGATACAAAGGCACTTGACTTGTTGATGCTAGCAAAAGTTATAGAATTAATTAATAAAATGAAGCAAAGTGAGATTAGGTATTTCATGTGGTTTTAAAAAAATGTGTATTTACTGGAAGAATATTAAGAATTAAAATGTTTTTAAAAAAAATAAAGCTTTCTAGCCAAACAAAATTGCAGTAAAAAGATCAATATAATAGGAAATACATCTAACAGATTTTGTTATAATAAATGTAAAACACTTATACATTTGCAAGGCACATGCTTTTCGCGCTCACTTATGCTTTCCTCTTTTGTATTTCATTGCTCCCGATGGGCATATTGTATGCATTGTCGGATGCTTTATTTTTTTTGTTGTGCCGTGTGGTAAAATACCGAGTTGCTGTTATTGATGAAAATCTGAAACTATCATTTCCAGAAAAACCTGATCATGAGCGCGAGCAGATTAAAATCAATTATTATAAAAATTTATGCGATAGTGTAGTAGAAACTATCAAACTTATAACTATTTCAAAAAAGGAATTATCTCGACGTATGTCATGCAATTGGGAGGCTTTTGAGTTGATGACGCAACAAAATAAAAACGGGCAAGCCTATATGTCACATCAATTTAATTGGGAGTGGGCTACCGTTTTATGCAATTGGCATGCACCACGACGTTTTACAGGTTTGTACATGCCTTTGACGAATAAAATATTCGATAAAATCTATTACAAAATCCGGAGTAGAAGTGGCACAGATTTGATTCGGGTTCAGGATTCACAAAAGGAAATGGCGCGCGTGCAACAAAGCAAAATTTTATGGGGTTTCATTGCTGATCAAAATCCAAGTGATCCGAAAAGAGTCTCTTGGAATTTATTTCTTAATAGACAAACCGCTTTTTTCAAAGGACCTGAGTTTATTGCCCGACGGTATAATAACTTGGTCTATTTTGGCGAAATTATCAAAACAAAAAGAGGCTATTACCATATTGAAATGAAACTGGCGTTTAATAATCCTCAGGATACAAAAGAAGGTGAAATCACCGAAGCTTATGTACGATACCTAGAGGATAGTATCAAACGCCGGCCAGAAAATTGGGTTTGGTCGCATCGAAGGTGGAAACATAAACATCCCGTTGAATAATTCTATTTTAAATATTCTCGACTGAAATTTTATTCCATCTACCCAGCTTCGCGGACCAAATATTTTTATTAGTTGCAATGGGTAGAGCAAATTTGCTTTCTTATTTTGTTAACATTAATACTAATAGTGTTAAAATTTTCTATAACTTTATTATTGCGGCAAATTAATTATAGACAAAATCGATAAATTTGAATTTCTTACTAGTCATTTAGCTACTCATAGCTTTTGCTGGTTTTAAACATCTACAAACATGAAAATTGGACTCTATTTTGGCAGCTTTAATCCTATACATATCGGGCATCTTATTATTGCGAATCATATATTGAATAATTGTGATGTGGATCGAGTTTGGTTTATTGTATCACCGCAGAACCCTTTGAAAGAAACTTCAAGTTTGCTGAATGAAAAGAGCAGATTCTATCTGACTCAATTGGCTGTAGAAAAACAACCAAAATTCAAAGCGAGTAATATTGAGTTTTCTTTACCTCGCCCTTCTTATACAATAGATACAATGACTCACTTATCTGAAAAATATCCACAACACAATTTTTCAATCATTATGGGTGGTGATAGTTTTCAGAATTTGCCTAAATGGAAAAACTATAAAAAACTTTTGCAAGATTATAAAATTATTATCTACAATCGACCAGGGTTTCTGATTGATAAAAGCCTCAGTAACAATATTGAAATTTTAAATGCGCCGCTGTTAGATATTACCTCGACCTATATTCGAAATGCAATTAAAGAAAAAAAATCAATAAAGTATTTAGTACTGGAAGAAGTAGAGGAGGAAATTTACAAAAGTGCTTATTATCGATAATCATTGAATTCATACTTTAGGAACTGAAGATGATAACAATCTTAGATTTAACACAGATTCTCATATTGATTTTTAGCATTTTATTTCTTTTTCTTGCTGCTTGAATTGGGTTTTACATATTGCGTGTTTTCAGGAAATTCGGTAAATCTAGGTGCTTTTCTAGTTTTGTCCAACATCCAGACATTCACCGGCAGTTCGTTACTTCTATGTGGAAGGCTTTTTTCGCGTTGTTGAATATAGAGGCTATCAACCTTAGAATTACTGTGTGTTTCATGCACTATATCATCTACTTGATAAGCAACAATTTTCTCTATTTTTCTTGTCTCCATATTGAAATAAGTCCAATTGCCATGCCTAACACTACCCATTTCTGTCGCAATCACCACAGGTTTTTCAATACCTGTAATAGGGTCTTCTACCAAAATGGTATCTAAAAGTTGTGTTGCCTTTAAGGCCAAAAAATTCCCTATACAAAACAATCTACCTTGCTCGTAATACTTTGCTTCGCCGTCTTTATTCCCAGATTTATATATCTCTTCGGCTGTCAAATCGCCGTTTAATGTATAGGTTTGCCATTTTCCTACTTTTTTATTGTCTAAATAAGTGCCATACTCCATCAAACCTTCCTCGCCATAGCGCGGCGGGATCGTTATGAGCCATTTTCCTTGCCTTCTATTTTTACCATCCAATTTATTAATTGTATCCCCATTATCCATGATTTCATAAGATAGTAGCTCTAATTTTTGGGTCAAAATATGACTTGCAACGGCAGGGTTTGTTTTAGGTTGTGGTTTCTTTTTTTGCGCATTGGCTATTAATCCTTGAATTGACAAGAGTATAACGAGCAAACAATGTTTCTTAACAATTAGCTTCACTTTACAATAATACATCAATTTGCTATTTTGACCGAAACTTGTCTATTCAGCTGCTAGGACTTATTTTAGCCCAAAGAACTTTCTCCCCTATGTTTAAAAAAATCAACACTCTTTTCTTCTTATACTTCTTTGCTATGCAAGCTCTTGCTCAAACCTCTTCTTCGCTTCGAATGACATCATTTGAAAAAATGCGAAATGAAAAATCGCTGCTTGATGGTATCCCATTCCGCAACATAGGGCCTAGTATTATGAGCGGCAGGGTAACAGACGTAGAAGTAAATCCAAATGATGCCACCGAATTTTATGTAGCCTATGCGAGTGGTGGTGTATGGCATACTAATAATAATGGCCAATCTTTTACCCCTATTTTCGATAGAGAGGCAACGCTCACCGTTGGGGATATGGCAATGGATTGGAAGCATCACACCCTTTGGGTTGGTACTGGGGAAGTCAATTCTTCACGTTCATCTTATGCAGGAACTGGTATTTATAAAACAACTGATACTGGGAAAACTTGGACACATTATGGATTGATGGAAAGTCATCATATTGGAAGAATTGTTTTGCATCCCACTAATCCGCAAATGGCATGGGTAGCTGTTTTAGGCCATTTATATACACCTAATGCTGAGCGCGGAATTTTTACAACAAAAGATGGAGGAGCCACTTGGCAACATACATTATCAATCAATGATACTACTGGCTGTGTTGATTTAATAATGCATCCCACTAACTCCAATATTTTATACGCAAGCTCTTGGACTCGTACTCGTCAAGCTTGGAATTTTTCGGGGGCAGGAGAAGGAAGTGGTATTTATCAAAGTATAAATGGCGGTAGCACTTGGCAATTACTCACGAATGAAAAAAGCGGGTTTCCAATTGGTAAAGGAGTGGGCAGAATTGGATTAAGCATTAGTGCGACGAACCCCAACACGTTGTATGCATTTCTAGATAATAATTTTTTACAAGAAAAAAATAAGAATGCAGTAATCAAGACATTGAAACCCAAAGACTTTTTAACTATGACCAAAGAACATTTTTTAAAGATAGAAAATGCGTCTCTGAATGAATATTTAAAAAACAATGGTTATCCGGAAAAATATTCCGCTGACAACCTGAAAGCAAGCATACAAAAAAATGAATTTAGTGTAAAAGATATAGGCGATTGGAAGCTTGGTGATGCAGATAATAATTTGTTCGATACAGATGTAATTGGGGCAGAACTATATCGCAGTAATGACGGTGGATCTACATGGTTCAAAACACATAAAGAGTTATTAAATGGAGTTGTATTTACATATGGGTATTATTTTGGAACAATTAGTGTATCTCCTCAAAATCCTGATAAAGTAATTGCAGCAGGTTATGCGATAGTGGCTAGCGAGGATGGTGGTAAAACGTTTGCTGATATTGGTGGTGAAAATTGCCATCCTGACTATCATCGTATTTGGATAAATCCCCAAAATGATAAACATATGATAACTGCAAATGATGGCGGTATAAATATCACTTACGATGCTGGTAAACATTGGTTTAAAGCGAATAGCCCAGCTGTTGGACAATTTTATACAGTTCAAGTCGATAATGCCAAACCTTACAATGTGTATGGAGGTTTACAAGACAATGGAACTTGGACTGCTGCTAGCCAAACTATCGACAACAGTGCTTGGCATCAAAGTGGAATTAATGCGTTTAAAAACATTGGTGATGGTGATGGGATGCAAGTACAAGTAGATACACGCGATAATGAAACTGTTTATGTTGGTTATCAATTTGGGAATTATTTCAAAATCAATAAAAATAATTTATCGGCTAGCTTTATAAAACCCGTGAATGATATAGGCGAGAAAAATTATCGATTTAATTGGCAAACGCCAATCTTATTGAGTCCACACAACCAAGATATATTTTATATCGGATCCAATTGTTTTCATCGCTCAATGTCGAAGGGTGAAAATTTAAAGACATTGGGTGGAGATTTGACTCAATCAAAAAACAAAGGGAATGTTCCATTTGGAACGCTCACAAGTATTACAGAAAGCCCATTGCGATTTGGACTGTTATATGCGGGTGCAGATGATGGCGCATTGCAAATTTCTAAAGATTTAGGTTATTCTTGGTGTAAAATAAATCAAAACTTACCTAATGATAGATGGGTAACAAGAGTAATGGCAAGTCAACATGTTGAGGAAAGAGTTTATGCCACATTCAATGGATTGCGAAATGATGATTTCGCACCCTATGTGTATGTGAGTGATAATTATGGTAAAACATGGCAATCTATTGCTGAAGGCTTGCCACACGAACCCATTAATGTTATTAAAGAAGACCCTAAAAACCCAGATATTTTATATGTGGGTACCGACAATGGCTTATATGTAAGCTATAATAGAAAAGAGTTCATTCCGTGGGTAAGCAACTTACCTCGCGTTGCCATTCATGATATTGCCATTCAAGCACGTGATAATGAAATTGTTTTGGGCACACATGGTAGGTCTATTTACATTGCTTCTCTCAAGCTGCTACAAGCTTTGCCAGATATTAAACACAAACGTTTGCACATGTTTGAATTAGACACTATTTCGTATTATGGTAAATTAGGTAGTAAACCTGCTGTTTATGAAAAAGCAAATACCATAAATTTAAACATACCATTTTATTGTAAAAACGATAATGAAAAGCTAACTATTTCCATTACGAATACTAAAACAAAAAGACCCGCTCACTCTTATCAAATTCAAGCCATTAAAGGGTTTAACACTTCAAAGTATGATGGGGCTATTGCTTTCAATACTACCAATACCAAAGCACAAATCGCAGATGACGGCAAGTATTATTTACAACCCGGAACATATCAAGTAAAAATTAGTAGTTCAGATGGATTCAACGAAATAAAAACCTTTGTACTTAAAGAAAATGAATAATTTGAAAACGATGATAAGCCTAAATAGCCTTTAAAGAAGAACATTCACATTTGAGTAATCTTCTTGCTAATCTTAAAATCTATTCTCATTTACTTTGTCGATTCGCTTTTGGTTGAATCCATTTCAGCAAGCTTTGCCTTTTCTAAATTTTGTTTCTCTTCGTAAGCTTTCTTTTTCTTCTCTCGCTTTTCTCGCTGAAAGTCATCAAACATCAAAAATTGTTGTTTGCTTAATACTTTACGCAACTCGCTGTCACGCTGCTTGTAAATAGCAATCGAGCCATTTCGTTTTGAAAGGGGATCAGGATTACTAGCATACAAAGAATCAAATTGACGTGATACGCGCAAATTAATATCAAATACCAACGGAATCTGAACAGAATCTAATTTAACTGTTTCAACTAATTCATTTGTATAATACGTTGCTTTCTCTTCTAAGGTTCTCTTCTTAAAATTCTGGGCGCTCACATGAGTACATACAATAATGCATATTGCTAAAATAAAGTAGGTAGTTTTCATAAATTTATCGAATTGAGAGAAGAATTATCCGCCTATTAAACCTTTCAACATATGGAGCATACCTCCGCCGCTTTGTTGCTGTTGAGGTTGTTGTTGTTGTTGTACACCACTGGCTGCTTTGGAAACCATGCCTATTATATCATCTAAGCCCATTTTGCCATCATTGTTCGCATCTAAACCACCGCTTGTTATTGACTTTAAAATACCACCAAAGTCTACACCACTTCCACTTGGCGCTTGCGGTTGCTGCGTACCAGGAAACTGAACAGGACTTCCTTGCTGTGTGGATCCACCTGTTAAAGCACCGATAATTCCGTTGATATCAAAATTTTTATTAGTTGGGTCATTTGTTTTACCAACAACGGATGCTAATACTTTGGGTATCAATGATGCTGCAATTGAAGTTGCTGCAGGGCTATCAATGCCAAATTTTTTCATTAAACCACCCACCATATTATTTACGATGCCACCAACAATAGGATTATTTGTGCTTGGCGCGCTGCTTCCCGTGAACATTCCTAAAACATCTTTCAAACCTCCATTGGCTAATGCTCCTTGCAAACCATTAAAAATTGACTCAGTAGCCAGACCAACTGCCTGATTATTATGATCATTAGGTATTACAGGATTGCTAATTATCTCATGTTCTGATTCTTGTTGAATCAAATTAAATAACTGCTCTAACATTGCATATTTTTTTATTGTGAAGGATAAAAGTAATACGAATTATGAAACAAAGCACAGTTCGTTAACTAAAGTTAACCACAGCAAAGAACCTCGAGATTATGACAAACCTGTTATCTTCCCTTCAATATCAATATCCATATTCTCAGACGCTGGCACCGCTGGTAAGCCAGGCATCCGCATCATATCTCCTAAAATCGGGATTATAAAACCAGCACCAGCAGCAAATTCAAATTCACGAACTCTAATAATAAATCCTTTCGGACGACCAATTGCAGTTTCCTTATCACTTAATGATTTTTGTGTTTTTGCCATGCATACAGGTAGCTTATCATAACCCAATTCCTCTATCATTTTCAATTGTGTTCTTGCAATTGATGAATACTCCACACCATCAGCACCGTAAATTTCTGTTGCGATTTTACTTATTTTATCTTCTACCGAAAGATTCCAATCGTACAAAGGTTTGAAATGATTCACACCAGACTCAATAATGTCAATTACATGTTGAGCCAATACAGCAGTTCCTTCGCCACCTTTTGCAAATCCATAAGACACGATAGCTTTCACGCCTTGTTTCTCACAATACGTTTGTACATATTCTATTTCTTCATTACTATCCGTTGGAAAATGATTGATAGCAACCACAGGTGTAATGCCAAATTTTTTGCAATTTTCAATATGCTTTTCTAAATTGGCAAATCCTTTTATGACCTTTTCAATATTTGGTGTATTGTATTCATCTTTTTTAGCACCACCATGATGTCTTAAAGCTCTTATTGTGGCAACAAGAACTATGGCATTGGGTGTTAAATTGCCATAACCACACTTTATATTCATAAATTTCTCCGCACCTAAGTCAGCACCGAAACCTGCTTCTGTAACCACATAATCAGCTAATGACAAACCCATTTTAGTAGCCAAAATCGTATTCGTTCCTTGCGCAATATTGGCAAATGGACCACCATGTAAAATAGCAGGATTTCCTTCCAAGGTTTGCACTAAATTTGGCTTAATGGCATCTTTCAATAATAAAGTCATTGCGCCTTCTGCTTTCAGATCACGCGCGTAGATGGGTTTTTTATCAAATGTGAATCCAATAAAAATATTACCTAAACGTTGTTTCAAATCATACAAATCTTTACTCATGCAAAGTATGGCCATGACTTCACTTGCTGGCGTAATATTAAATCCATCTTCGCGAGGTATACCATTGGCAGTTCCTCCGATTCCAATGATGATATGTCGCAAAGCTCTATCATTCATATCCATTACTCGTTTCCATTTTATGGTGCGAGGATCAATATTTAGATTGTGCTGCTTATTCTGTAGATTATTGTCGATTAAAGCGCTCAACAAATTATTAGCTTTCTCAATTGCCGCAAAGTCACCTGTAAAATGCAGATTGATATCTTCCATAGGAATCACTTGCGAGTAGCCACCACCTGCAGCCCCTCCTTTAATGCCAAATACTGGACCTAAGCTAGGTTCTCGTAACACCACTATCGATTTTTTACCTATCTTCTGTAACCCTTCATGTAAGCCGATTGAGACAGTTGTTTTACCTTCTCCAGCAGGTGTTGGATTGATAGCTGAAACCAAAATAAGTTTAGCATTTTTTATTTTTTCTTCATCGATTAAATCAAGTGGCAGCTTGGCTTTGTGCTTACCATAATAATGAAGATCATCTTCATGAATATTAATCTTGGCAGCTATAGTTTTGATGTGTTTGATTTCTGCTTGCTGTGCAATATCTAAATCGCTTGGGAACATATTATTTTATTTTACTCAAATTAAAATAAAATTCTCCATAAGGTTACATAAAAAAAGCAAACAATATCCGTTCCTTTCTTCTAACCATTTAATATCTTCAACTAGTCTCTTAAGTACTTGTATTGCGTACCGTATAATATCACAAAAATAATTGGAATAAGTAACCCTGAAACTACAGCTGCCCCCATAATTGAATTAGACCCTAAAATAAAAATGGTGGCAACTGGAAGTAATAATTCGCCCACTGTATAGACATTAAATCCAGTTTTTCGAAGTTTGCGCATTTGCAACGCTCCTAAAAAGCAGAGCAGTAATGAAACAAGTGTGATAATTAATATAATCATTTTATTATCGCATTGCTTCATCGCTAAATCTACTGAACCGCTTACCATTTTACTCAGCAAGCCTCCACCCAAGGCTTCTGTATCTAAAGAGCCTAAAGTTTCCACTGATTTACAAATTGTAAAATAGGAATAAATGGACCCAAAAAATGAAAATGCACAAGCTACATAGGTAAGTATGGTTAATACGTTTAACATAGTAGGCAGTTGCTTCATATCGCCACTTTCAACATTTAATAGGTCACGAGATTCGTTATATTCTGACATAATTTTAATTTTTGTTGTGTAAATACAGTTTTTCTATTTCTGAACATTAAATGGGGCTTCAAATTACTTGCCTGCAATCATTGATATTTCAACATTCACTCCTTTTGGCAAACCCGCAACGTGCACAGTTTCTCGCGCTGGGAAATTAGAAGTAAAGAAAGTAGCATACACTTCATTTACAGCAGCAAAATACTTCATGTCGCTTAGGAAAATTGAAGTTTTTAGTACATTTTCGAAATCATAACCAGCTTCTTGCAATACGGCAGCAATATTTCTCATTACTTGTGTCGTTTCTTCGGGGATACTAGATAACTGCAAATTATCTGTGCCCGGAATGAGGGCAATTTGACCCGATAAAAACAACATGCCATTACTTTCAACCGCTTGACTATAAGGTCCTATCGGTGCTGGAGCTTCTTTAGATTGTATTATTCTTTTACTCATTTGGTAAAAATAATTTTTCCTTCGATTTATTTCAACTTTAATCTCAAAATATTATCATTTTATAGCGAGCATAACCCTTTTTAAAAAAGACTTCCCTTAATATTGTGACAAACAGTCCAATTTTCACACTTGCTCATTATGTCAAATCACTTATTATACATCGATACAAGCGCTCATAAAGCAACTTATATGCTCGTAAATGAGCATGAAATAGTATCACATAAATATCATGAAGTGCAGAACGAACATGGGCAAACGATTAATCGATTATTGCAAGAATTACTACAAGAATCAGCATTGACTTTTGCCGATTTGAAAGGAGTAGTAGTTTTAAACGGTCCAGGCTCTTACACTGGCTTGCGTATCTCGTTGTCGAGTGCAAAAGGAATTTGCTATGCTCATGACATCCCTTTGTTATTGATTAATAAACTCAATCTAATTAACGCACATGCGAGCGATCTTGCGCGTACGAAAACGATACTTATACCTGCTCGTGAAAATGAATATTATTCAGCTACATATAACAAAAAAAACGAATGCCTTCTAGCGCCAAATTTACTTAATAGCCTAGAAGTGAGCAATTTAACAAAGCAATATGATAGTGTATTAATAAGTGACATAAGTATATGCGACTCATTATTTAAGACAGATATTATAATTACGTATGAATTAAGTACGATTTTTCAAGTAATAAATAATACATATCTGCTTGATAAAGAGGCTAATTTGTTCGATTCTGAACCTTTTTACCTCAAAAATGTGTACTTTAACAAATAAAAATATTTTAAATATTTGTTTTTTTAATAATATTTTTAAATTTACATTTCAGTTAGTTATAATTTTTTTCATTTATAATTAATACTGATAATCAAGGAGCAACAAATACAGGAAGTAATAAATAAATAATATTAAATTACAATGGGAAGCAACCAATCAAATTCAAACATCATCTCGGTAAATTTAAATAACGAAGTTTCAAGTTCTACCATTAATTATTTAGACATAAAAAAAGGAGCTGCTATTATTCGAGCTATTAATCACAAATTACGTCAATCAATTATTAAATTGCTAGAAGAAAAGAGCAATCTTACAGTTACGGAAATTTATGTAAAGTTACGTGTGGAGCAATCAGTGGCATCTCAACATCTCGCTATTTTGCGACGTGCTGAATTTGTGAATACATCACGAGAAGGGAAAAATATCCATTATTCGCTAAATAGAACAAGATTGACTGAGATAAATACGTTCGTAAAACAACTGCTTCACCGAGAAAACGCTTAATCTTTCTTTGTTTAGTTAAGAATTCTTAAGTAGTATTTTCCTATTTATCTTGTAAAGTATGATTCTTATCGATAGAATCGTGATTTTTGATTTCTAATAATTCTCCATCAGCACTAACTACCATTTGTGTATTAGTGTTTTCTGGTATTGCCTCGGTGGCATCGGTGGGCACGACTTCTTCACTTACAATTTCATTTAATCTCGGTAGTTCATCCAAGCTATTCAAGCCTAAATAATCCATGAAAGATTTAGATGTATTATACAATAGAGGTTTACCAACAGCATCTTCCAATCGTCCTGAAATCACAATCAATTCCTTTTCCAATAATTTTTGAACTGAATAATCAGAATTAACTCCGCGAATTTGCTCAATATCACTTTTTGTAATTGGTTGTTTATAAGCAATGATTGCCAAGGTTTCTAAAGCAGCTGTTGAAAGCCTTTTCGTATATTTCTCCCCATTTAATTTCGCTAAAGTGGGATAAAACTCTTTTTTACTTACGAATTGATAGCCTCCGCCAATTCGTTTTACCTCAAAAGGATAAAAGCTTGAAGCATATTTCTCAACAATAGCTTCTAGTGCATTGGGTAATTTTTCTAAGTCGACGGTCATTTCCTCATTATTCAAACTCTCTTTCAATAACGCACTTATGTCTTCTTGGGTCAATGGTTTATCTGCGCCAAATATTAAGGCTTCACTCTGTAACATTATATCTTCTATAGTCATGTCTCTTAATTATTATTTTTTACAAAAAGTAAATGTAGCAGTTGCCAGTTAGAAGCACTCAAATACTAATTAACAGATGTGGGTAAAAAATAAACCGGAATCAAAATATATAATCCTCAAAATATTCAAATACTTTTGCACCCTTATCTTTAAAGCTATTATGAAAAGAAACTTTTTATCCGCTCTTTCTTGTATTCTTCTATTAAGTTTCAGCGCTCATTCCCAAATCCGTGAATTTGGCAGTGTAAGCAGCAGTGGCGGTCAAGGTGGCGGCTCTAATTTTATTAAATTAAATTTCGCTCCGCTTGCTTATAGTACAATTAGCTTAAATTATGAGCGTATTATCGGCTCAAAGACCACCTTTGGAACAGGATTGACATTTCGTCCCAAAAGCGCATTGCCTTTTTCGAGCACTTTTAAATCGGCAAGCACTGAAGATTTTTCACTCGGTGATATTAAGTTGTCTACAATAGGCTTATTCCCAGAATTTCGATATTACACGAAGCAAGCTGGCAAAGGCTTTTATCTTGGTCTATACACAGGTGTTCGTAATGTTGGAATTGTTTTTCCTGTGAGTTATGTTGATAATGCCTCTGTGCGCCAAAGCGTAGATTTGAAAGGAAATGTATTAACCTTCATGGGTGGTTTCATGATGGGCGCTCAGTTTAAACTTTCATCTCGTTTGGTTTTAGATTGGACATTTTTAGCAGGCCATGGTTCTTACTCGCAAACAAAATTTAGCTATAGTTCTACTTATCCTATGACCACATCTGAACAAGCCGATTTGAAATTAACTTTTGATGGGTTAAAAGAAATAGGTGAATTTTTCCCGCCTTTTAGAAATGTAAAATATGATGTAGGAGCAAACTCTGGTTGGGTAAAATTAACAGGTTTAGGCTTTGGCGCAAGAGGAGGGTTCTCACTAGGGTACCGTTTCTAAAAAAATTCCCTCTACTAGAGTTGATTTTATCTTCTCCGTATTGTAAATGAAAGTTCGGACTTTCCCCTTTGATTGAAATCATTAAACTTTAAGGTGTGTAGAAATATAAGTGTGTATTTTACTTTGATAAGTGGTTGAGCAACCATACTTTTGCCACAAATTAAAAAAATTAAGATGAAAAAAATCGTATTGTCATTCGTTGCCTTGGCTTTTACAATAATAACTTTAATTGGTTGTGGCGGAAGCAAAAGCGACCCTAAAGCTGTCGCTACAAACTTTTTAAATGCTCGTAATAGTTTAGATTTCGAAACAGCTAAAAAATTATCAACTCCAGAAACAGGCAAATTATTAGAAATGCTTGCTAGTTTTTCTGGCATGATGCCTGATTCAATGAAAAATGAAGCGAAAAAAATTAAAGTTTCTATAAAAGATATTAAAGAAGAAGGAGATAATGCTACCGTTACATACAGTGAGAGTGCAAAGCCTGGCGATCAGACTATTAAGTTAGTAAAAAAGGATGGCAAGTGGTTAGTAAATATGAGTAAAGAAGATATGGGCGCTGGAGGCGAAGAAGGTGATACTCCTCCAATGGAAGATACAGTACCAGCAGATTCAACTATAGCCGTACCTGGTCAATAATTTTTGTAAATAAATTTAAAAAAAACCCTTGATACATGAGTATATCAAGGGTTTTTTTATTTTTTCTCATTCTCAAACTGCCTTATCAAAGCAAAATATTGTCAGTCACAACATTTAAAGTAAGCCCATTCAGCATATATTTGCTGCCCACTATGCCAGCTTGGCGCAAAAGCCAATACTAGCATATATTTTGAGTAGTAAATAAATCTTACAAGATTATTTTATTGCTAGGAGGCAATTTTAAATTTTAAAAACGACTTATGTTAAAATTCTTAAATAAACTATTTGGAGGTAGCAAATCTGAAAAAGATGTAAAAAAAATCACCCCAATTATTGAAAAAATAAATCAACATTTTGCTGATTATCAATCATTAAGTCATGATGAATTAAGGTACAAAACAAAAGAATTCCGTCAACGAATTCAGTCTCATGTTGCAGAAATCAATGCGACAATTGAATCTAAAAGGACCGAAGCAGAAAGCACAATCGATATTCATGTAAAAAGTGATATTTTCAAAGAAGTAGATCAATTAATCAAGGATAAAGACAAACAACTTGAGGTTATTTTGTTAGAAATATTGCCAGAAGCATTTGCCACTGTAAAAGAAGCTGCTCGGCGTTTTACCAACAATACTGAGTTAAAAAGTAAAGCTACCGCACTCGATAAAGATTTAGCTGTAACAAAAAACTATATCACGATTGAAGGGGATGAATGCACCTTTCAAACAACTTGGAACGCCGGTGGGTCGCCAGTCACGTGGAATATGGTTCACTATGATGTGCAATTAATCGGTGGTTTCAATTTACATGAAGGTAAAATATCAGAAATGGCAACGGGTGAAGGTAAAACGTTGGTATCGACCCTTCCTGCTTATTTAAATGGATTAGCTGGTGAAGGCGTTCATATTGTTACAGTTAATGACTACCTCGCTCGTCGTGATAGCGAATGGAATGGAACTCTATTCGAATGGTTAGGACTTACTGTGGATTGTATTGATAAACATCAACCCAATTCAGCCGCACGACGAAAAGCTTATTTAGCGGATATTACTTATGGCACTAACAATGAGTTTGGTTTTGACTATTTACGCGACAACATGGTGCATACACCTGAAGAAATGGTTCAACGCAAGTTGCATTTTGCAATGGTGGATGAGGTAGATAGTGTATTAATTGATGATGCAAGAACGCCATTAATCATTTCTGGTCCTGTTCCTAAAGGTGATGATCAAGAATTTCATGTATTAAAGCCAGGTATAGAAAAACTAGTTGATTTGCAACGCCGCGTAGTCAACTCATTTTTATTAGAAGCCAAGAAATTAATTGCTGATGGCAATGATGATAAAGAAGGTGGCGGATTAGCTTTGTTAAGAGCGCATCGAGGGTTGCCAAAAAATACTTCAACTATTAAGTATTTGAGTGAAGTTGGTATCAAACAAATTTTACAAAAAACGGAAAATTACTATCTAAGCGATCAACAAAAAAATATGCCGAAGGTTGATGCTGAATTGTACTTTGTAATTGATGAGAAAAGCAATCAAGTAGATTTAACACAAAAAGGAATTGATGTTTTGACTGGCTCTAACAACGATTCTAATTTCTTTGTAATGCCTGATATATCCACAGGTTTAGCTGCCATAGAAAACGCAGGTTATACTGCCGAAGAAAAGTTACACCAGAAAGATGCTTTCTTGCAAGAATATTCATTAAAGGCAGATCGTATTCATACCGTACAACAATTATTAAAAGCCTATACCTTATTCGATAAAGATGTTGAATATGTTGTAATGGATGGCAAAGTAAAAATTGTAGATGAACAAACAGGTCGTATTCTAGATGGCCGTCGTTATAGTGATGGTTTGCACCAAGCAATCGAAGCAAAAGAAAATGTTGAAGTTGAAGCCGCCACACAAACATTTGCAACCGTTACATTGCAAAACTTTTTCCGCATGTATCACAAATTGGCAGGTATGACAGGTACTGCGGAAACTGAGGCTGGCGAATTTTGGCAAATCTACAAACTAGATGTAACCAACATTCCTACCAATGTAAATGTGATACGAAAGGATGATGAAGACTTGGTTTATAAAACGAAGCGTGAAAAATATCGTGCCGTAATTGAAGAAATCAAACAATTAAAAGAACAAGGAAGACCTGTATTGGTTGGTACTACTTCAGTAGATGTATCTGAGCTTCTAAGTAAAATGTTGAATCTCGAAAAAATTCCTCACAATGTGTTGAATGCAAAACAACATGCTCGTGAGGCACAAGTAGTTGCTGAGGCTGGTTTAACGGGAGCCATAACAATTGCAACCAACATGGCAGGTCGTGGAACAGATATAAAATTAAGTCCTGAAGTAAAAGCCGCTGGTGGATTAGCTATTTTAGGCACTGAAAGACATGAAAGTCGTCGTGTAGATCGGCAGCTTCGGGGTCGTGCAGGACGACAAGGAGATCCAGGTAGCTCCAAATTTTTTGTATCGTTAGAAGATGAATTGATGCGTTTATTTGGTAGTGACAAGTTAAGTGGATGGATGGATAAATTAGGCCATGTAGATGGTGATGTGATACAACATAGTATGATTTCAAAATCTATTGAAAGAGCGCAAAAGAAAGTAGAAGAAAATAATTTTGGCATCCGCAAACGCTTACTTGAATACGATGATGTGATGAACTCGCAACGCGAAGTCATTTACACACGTCGCCGAAATGCTTTGTTCGGTGAGCGATTGGCATTGGACTTAGACAATGCATTTTATGATAGCTGCAATTTAGTAGCTAGTATGTTTGATTCGAATAGAAACTATGAAGATTTTAAAGTTGAGGTTGCACGCGATTTTGCATTCGAGCCCAATGTAAGTGAACAAGAATTTTTAACAATTCCTGTAAATACTTTGACAGAAAAATTATACGCACAATTAAAAGAAACTTACTCCCGTAAATGTGAATTTATCAAAGAACAAACAGCGCCCGTTTTAAATAATATTTGGCAGCAAAATGGTGATAAAATCCAAAATATTGCAGTACCATTTACAGATGGCGTGAGAGGTCTACAAATAATCACACCGCTTCAATCTACAGTAGAATCAAAAGGCAAGGATTTAATTGATGCCGTTGAAAGACAAATTACATTGAACTTTATTGACGATGGTTGGAAAACACATTTGCGTCAAATGGATGAAATGAAACAAAGTGTTCAATTAGCTAGCTATGAGCAAAAAGACCCTTTATTGATTTATAAATTTGAGGCGTTTAATTTGTTTAAAACCATGGTAGGAGATACCAATAAACAAATTGTGAGCTTCTTGTTACGCAGCGGTATCCCGATGGAAGATCCTCGTGATATACACCAAGCAGAAGTTGAAAAAACAGATATGAGCCACATGGTCTCAAATCGTGAGGAGATAGATGATGCCGGTGTTGCATATGGAGTTAGTAAAAATGATATGTACACTTCGAGTTCAACAGCTCCCGTGCGACAAGCCCCCGTACGTAATATGGAACCAAAGATTGGCAGAAACGATGCTTGTCCTTGTGGTAGTGGTAAAAAATTTAAGCAATGTCACGGAAAGTAAGTCGTCGTATGGTGGCTCAACAAGTTTAAAGATTTTTACAAAATAATTGATACTTAATTGCTAAAACTTTTAGCTTTCTGGTTTAAGGGTTAAAATAAATATTTGCATAAAAATTTCACTTATGCAAATCATACAATCAATTCAGAATCGAATTTATGAACTGAGCGTAGAGCGAATCATGTTAGATAGAGATTTGGCTGCCTTATACGAAGTTGAATCAAAAGTTTTAAATTAAGCTGTAAAGCGAAATATTACGCGGTTTCCACCCGAATTTATCTTTCAACTTAACTAAAGCGGAATGGGATAGTCTGAGGTTTCAAATTGAAACCTCAGAAAATAATAATTCTTTATGGTCACAAATTGTGACCATAAAGGCAGGACGTGGACATCGTACTAAATTTATGCCCTATGCCTTTACCGAGCAAGGTGTTGCTATGTTAAGCGGAGTGCTGAATTCAGACCGTGCAATAAACATGAATATTGCTATTATGAGAGCTTTTGTAGAGATTAGGAAAGTTTTGTTACAGCAAAATGATTTAAAAGAGCAGTTGAAAGAAATTCGAGAAAGGTTAGGAGAACATGATATTCAACTAAACCAAATATATGATGCGTTGGGAAACCACCTAGATAAAAAAGCAGCACAAAGGAAATGGGATGATAGAGACAACATAGGATTTAAGAAGTAATATTCCCATAAAGAGTAATGGAAAGCAAGCCATAAACCTCTAGTTAAAACAGATCTAACTAATTATTGGTACTCATGGAGTAAAAACTAACCTATGATGATTGTCGTATCGGTAATTTTCTCTTCTATTTCTAATGTTCCACACAAAATTCTGAATTATTCTATCTTTGAAGCAAATAAGTTATATGGAGAATCAGGTCAGTATTAATATCACATTGTGTAATCGAACTTATCGTATTAAAGTGAATGCAGCTGATGAAGGCAAAATTCGTGAGCGCGTAAAAGCGATTCAAGAAAAAATAAATGTTTTTAAGAAGCAATACCCTAGTCAAGATGAACATGATTACATGGCTATGACTTTAATTGATCATCTTACTTCTGACAAAGCCACCTCAAAAGATGAAACGAATAATATTCAACAAATTCAACAACAACTTGAAAGCATACAACAATTGTTAGATTCATGACAAATAAAGAAATTGCAGCGCAACTTAATTTAATCGCCAAATTACTAGACATACATCAAGAAAGTAGCTTTAAGTCTAAATCATATAGCAATGCTGCGTTCGCGGTTGATAGATACCCTAGTGCAATTGCCTCCATTCCTTCTAACCAAATAGCAGGCACTAGAGGTCTTGGTGAAAACATGGCAAGAACAATTACTGAACTCATAGAGACAAATGAAATTAAGTACTTGAATGAACTCATAGAAAGAACACCGAAAGGAATTTTACAAATGATTTCGATTAAAGGAATTGGACCAAAAAAAATTTCAACCATATGGCATGAATTAGGTATTGAAACCCCAGGTGAATTATTGTATGCTTGCTATGAAAATAGATTAGTAAAGTATAAAGGTTTTGGTGAAAAAACACAACAAACGATTATTGAAGCTGTTGAATATTTTTTAGCTAGTCAGGGAAGTATATTATTTGCAAATGCTGAAAAACTTTGTTCACATTTGGTGAAAATGCTCGAGCCTATTTTTGGAAATGGAAGTATAATTGTAAGCGGACAAGTGGCTGAGCAATGTGAAACAGTGGATGAAATATACCTGCTTATATTATCAGAAGCTGAGAGTATTTTTGAGGCCTTATCTAATCAACCCAATTGGAAACTACTTGAAGATGATGGCGAAACATTTACATTCAAATTTCATGATCACCTTAATATTATTATTCAGAGTGCGAATGAAGAAGACCTGAGTTCAAAAATATTTTTTAGCGTATCTAGCACGGAATTTATCGAAGCGTTTGAAAATAATTTTCCTGAAGCAGACTACAATCAACCTTACTCAAATTATGACGCTTCTATTTTCGATGCTGTTGGCTTACCTTTTATAGCTCCTTGTTTGCGATATGATACGAAGAGTATAATCCTTGCTAAAAATAACAACTTACCCAAATTAATTGAGATAAGTGATATCAAAGGAATCATACATAACCATAGCACATGGAGTGACGGTAAGAATACTTTGTATGAAATGGCGTTGGCTTGCAAACAAAAAGGGTTTGAATACTTAGTGATAAGTGACCACTCTGTTAGCTCATTTTATGCCAATGGATTAAGTGTTGAAAGAATTTATCAGCAACATGAAGAAATTGATACATTGAATGAAAAATTACATCCATTTAAAATTTTTAAAAGTATTGAGTGCGACATTCTGGGCGATGGGAGATTAGATTATAGTAATGATGTCTTGGCAAGTTTTGATTTAGTAATAACTTCTATTCATCAAAACCTTGTAATGAATGAAGAAAAAGCCATGCAACGCTTATTGGCTGCCATTGACAATCCTTTCACTAAAATATTAGGGCATCCAACAGGCAGGTTATTGCTAAGTCGAAAAGGTTATGAAACAAATATGCCCCTCCTAATTGATGCTTGCTTAAAACAGAATGTAGCCATCGAACTCAATGCAAATCCTCGGCGATTAGATATTGATTGGCGATTTATACCTCTAGCTATTGAAGCAGGTGTAATGCTTTCTATCAATCCAGATGCACATTCGATAGATGGCATAGATGATATTTACTATGGAGTGAAAGCGGCACAAAAAGGTATGATGGAAGCAAGGCATAATTTAAGTAGTTTAAGCCTAATCGAATTTGAAGCATATTTAAGCAAAAAGAATAAACTAAGTGTCTAATTTCAAGAATAAGTCAAGAGAATATTTGATTTTATCCCTGATTCAGCATTAGAAATGCTGAAACGAGGCATAAGCTGTAAGTCATTTGTTTGTCATAATTAACAACATTTCTTCTATCGTCTCATTAACTATTAACGCGACAACTAACGCAAGTATTTTTGTTCCTCAAATCCTTTCGCTTAATTTGGGTTTAAGCTTCTTGTTGAAAGTACGGAACGAATTGTCCGCAATAATATAATAAGTTTGCAATCTAATTATGACACAGCGACAACTCTTCTTGCAACATGTTGCCCAAACTTCCGAAACACCACTTTGCTTAGAAATTGATAAGGCTGATGGTGCCTTATTATTTGATGTAAATGGGAAATCCTATATTGATTTGATTGGCGGTATCAGCGTGTGCAATGTTGGGCATAATAATCAAGCGGTGAACAATGCTATTAAAGCACAAGTAGATAAATACCTGCATGTAATGGTGTACGGTGAGGTGATTCAATCACCGCAAGTACAATATGCACAAGCCTTAGCCAAACACCTTCCCAAAAATTTACAGAGTGTTTATTTCACAAATAGCGGAACTGAAGCTACAGAAGGCGCGATGAAATTGGCAAAACGAATAACAGGTAGAAGCAAAATGATTTCATGTAAAAACTCTTATCATGGAAGCACACAAGGCGCCTTAAGTGTAATGGGTAGCGAATATTGGCAGCAAGCTTTTCGCCCTTTATTACCCAATGTATTCCAATTCGATTACAATGATGATGCCTTAATTGAAGCTATCGATGAACAAACCGCTTGTATAATAATTGAGCCAATTCAATCGGAAATGGGTGTTGTAGTTGCCGATGATGATTGGTTGCTGAAAATTAGAAATCGATGTAGTGAAGTGGGAGCAATGCTTATACTCGATGAAATACAAACTGCTTTTGGCAGAACGGGTTCTTTGTTTCGTTTTACTGAAACGAGCATTGTACCTGACATCTTACTTCTTGGGAAAGCTTTAGGCGGAGGGATGCCTTTAGGTGCTTTTATTTCTAGCAAAGAGAATATGGATGCGTTCACCAACAATCCTGTATTGGGTCATATTACAACTTTTGGCGGACATCCAGTATCATGTGCTGCAGGTTTGGCTGCCTTACAATTCATCTTGGAAGAAGATTTGATTGCTGAAGTTGAATCGAGAGAAATGTTGTTTATTGAAAATATTCAACATCCATTTATTCGAAAAATATCAAGCTGCGGTCTTTTGATGGCTTTACATTTTGATAGCTATAAAAACAATAAAAAAATAATTGACCTTTGTATTGAATCGGGTGTTTTTACAGATTGGTTTTTGTTTGCCCCGCATGCATTGCGAATTGCACCACCACTAATTATATCAGAAGAAGAAATTATAGAAGCCTCGCAAATTATAGTCGAAGCTGTTAATTCTTGTTTTAATATCTAAGCATTGCTTCAGAGTTACCAAATCATACATTTATATTTGCGATATTATGTCAGAATTACACATATACAATTCACTAAACCGTCAGAAAGAGAAATTCGAACCTTTGCATGCACCTCATGTAGGATTATATGTTTGCGGACCCACCGTCTATAGCAACGTCCACTTAGGCAATGTGCGTACCTTCTCATCCTTTGATATGATATATCGCTACTTAGTATTTCTAGGTTACAATGTGAGATATGTGAGAAATATCACAGACGCAGGTCATTTAACGAATGAGCAAGGCGAAGGCGTAAATAGAATGGAGTCGCAGGCCAAATTAGAAAGCCTTGAACCGATGGAAATTGTTCAAAAATATACGGTTGGCTTTCATGACATTTGCAACTTATTCAATCTCAAGCCTCCTACAATCGAGCCCACAGCCACGGGTCATATTATTGAGCAAATTGAAATGATAGAAACCTTAATCGACAAAGGTTTCGCTTATGAAATAAATGGTTCTGTATACTTTGATGTAAAAAAGTTTAATGAAACAAATAATTACGGCGAACTTTCAGGAAGAAATATTGACGAACTCATTGCAGGCTATCGCGATTTAGATGGTCAAGATGAAAAGAAAAATAGTATAGATTTTGCCTTATGGAAAGCTGCAACAACTGCACATATTATGCAATGGCGTTCTCCTTGGGGACAAGGATTTCCTGGTTGGCATCTAGAGTGTTCTGCCATGAGTACAAAATATTTAGGCACTTCCTTTGACATACATGGTGGTGGTATGGATTTAAAATTTCCGCATCACGAATGTGAGATAGCACAGAATAAAGGAGCATGCAACGATGGTGGTGCACGTTATTGGATGCATACGAATATGCTTAATTTTAATGGTCAAAAAATGAGTAAATCCTTCGGAAACTCAATATTGCCTATTGAACTAATTACTGGAGAGCATACTTTACTTGATAAAGGTTACTCTCCGATGGTTGTAAAATTTTTATTCCTACAATCTCATTACTCCTCCGAACTTGATATAAATATTAAAGGTTTACAAGATGCCGAAAAAGGATTGAAGCGATTGATGGATGCGAGAGCTAATGCGATTAAGCTTATTGGCACATCAACCCAAGTGAATGACATTGACCATCAAATGAAGCAATTGGCATCAGATTGTAAAGCACATATGGATGATGATTTTAATACCGCTAAAACCATTGCTACATTATTTGAATTAAGCAGCATTGTAAACAATTTAAAAGATGGTCATATAAAATCGGAGAATATTCAGGCTGATTCAATTAATTTGTTACAACAAACTTTTGAAAATTATTTAATACATGTTTTTGGTTTAAAACCTCTTGAAAAAGCCCAATCTAATAAACTAGACGATGTGCTACAATTATTAATTGATATGCGCAAAGAAGCTAAAGTGAAAAAAGATTTTGCCACTAGCGATAAAATAAGAAATGAATTATTAGCAAAAGGTATTCAACTTAAAGATGAAAAAGATGGCAGCATGACTTGGGACTTTGTGAACTAGTTATTAGGGCTTCATGAACCTACAATTTACAATTGAAAATGCAAACTGTAAAATCGATTCTCGTTAACATTTTCTAGTTGCTCTTACGTTGCAATGAAAATTTGTTACAGGATTAAAATAAGAAAATGGAGTACCTCAGCAAAAGCCAGAAATGTCACATCTGCTTCAATCAATATTTATACGGAAAATACTCCCCCCATCACCTACTACTAAGCATGTGTTTTGATTCAGGAAGACCAAACTGCGTAAAGTTACTGTGGTGAAGTTTTTTACTTCGTGCCATTCACCACCATAATTTCTGCTGATATATACAATACCTTTTTCACCAACAGCTACATACATACCAACACCGTTATTCGTAATGTCTAAAAAATGAATTCTTTTCTTGGTAAAATTATTCCCATTTCGAATCACTTCCCAAGTTTCTCCGCCATCGATAGTTCTCTGAATACTGCCTTGATAACCCACAATAATACCTTCGCTCTCATTTATCCAACTCATCGCTTTAAAATAATCATTCTTTGCTGATGTATATTCCCAGTGCCTTCCATCGTCTTCAGACTTTAAAACAAGTCCAAATCCTGATATATAAGCCACATGATTTTTTGTGTAAACAACATCACACAATTCATTCTTAAATTCTTCTTGAAGTATTTTGTCGCTTTCTCCATCAACCCGTATCTTATCGATATGACCTTGTTCAAAAGCTTCACCACCAACCAAAATACATGAATCATCCATCGTAAAATCTAAGCTTTTCAAAAGGCTCCAACTTGGATGTTGCACGTACCTGAATGTATTTCCAGTATCCTTGCTTACAAAAATCGTTCCGCCATATCCACAGGTAACTATTTTTCCTTGCTCGGAGATGGCTATATCATAAATAGCTTTCTTCTCATCTGCAAAGCTTAAATCAATTTCTTGCCAAGTATTGCCGCCATCTAATGTTTTCAGCATGCAAGGTTTAGTATATCGTTCACCGCCAACAATGAACCCTAATTTTTCATTCAAAAATTTAATCTGATGAAAAGGAATATTTACAAAGGAATTGATTTCTAAAACGTTTGGATTAATCTTCTGCTTACCACAAGCCAGGCCTAGCATTAGGCACGCTAACAAAAGAAAACTTTTATGCATTGCGAATAAGCCTTTCGATATCATCTGCTTGAATTTTTGAAAATATTTTATTGCCATTTGGAGAAAGCTGAGGCTGTTCGCAACGAAATAAATCTTGTAGTAATCTTTCGATTTCAGATTGTTCCAGTTTTTTACCATGCCAAATAGCTTTTTGAGCCGCCATAGTACGCATTAATTTTTCACGTTTATCGAGCTTCACATCACTGGCAAAATGCTTGTAAGCATCAATGAGTTTCTCAATCGATGACTTTTCATTACCCAATTTTATGTCTGATGGAGTTCCTTGAATAATAAAAGTTTGTTGCCCAAAAAACTCTACTTCATACCCTAGTTCTAATAAACTTGGCAAAATGCTTTCAAGTAATACCGCATCTACTGGAGATACTTCAAAAGTAATCGGCACTAAGCACTTTTGGATAACAATAGGTTGCTGTTGAGCGCTTTCATATCGTTCATATAAAATTCGCTGATGTGCTAAATGTTGATCAATAAGCAAAAACCCGTTTTTTGTTGTTGCTATAATATAGGCTTGGCATACTTGTAAATAATCTTGTCTGAAATCTTCTATCACAACAGCATCAGGCATAGATATTTCCGACTTAGTTTCAACTTCTGTGTTTTGTTGTTGAGCAGCATTGTATGGAAATTCATGCTGTATCTTATATAAATCTTTCCAATTTCTAACATCTTCTTTCTTATTTAAGAAATGTGCTTGCCCTTTCTCAGTAAAGGATTGGAAAAGAAAATCACCTTTGGTTCTCTCTTGAGTTTGCGCTGTTAAGGGTTGTGTAACTGCACTAAGTCTTTCAATATTTTCATCTAAACTAAAATCTAAACTGGGTGCAATGCTATACTTACTTAATGCGTGTTTGACTGCCGAACTCACAAACGAATAAATAATTCGATCATCTTCAAATTTTATTTCTTGTTTCGTTGGATGTACATTAATATCAATACGCTTTGGATCAATATCTATAAACAAAATAAATGTAGGGAATGAATCTTTGGCTATCAACTCACTAAACGCCTGCGACACGGCATGATTGAGATATGCACTTTTAATAAATCGATTATTTACAAAAAAGTATTGCGAACCTCTCGATTTTGAGGCGACGTCTGGCGAGGCGACAAATCCTTTGATGCTGACAAAATCTGTAGGTTCTTCTACTGGTACTAATTTGCTATTCAAGTGATTACCCAATAATCCTAAAATTCGTTGTTTGAGTTTACCTGATTCTAAAATAAATAAATCCGTCTGGTTATTGGTAAAACGAAAAGATAATTCAGGATAAGCCATAGCCACACGTGTAAACTCATCAACAATATGACGTAATTCAACAGTATTACTTTTTAGAAAATTTCTACGAGCAGGTACATTAAAAAATAGATTTTTTAAACTAATATTTGTACCAATCGGTGTTTGACATGGTTCTTGTTTTTTCACTTCACTGTGCTCGATATAGATTAAAGTTCCTACTTCATCATTTGCCATGCGAGTTTTCAGTTCTACTTGTGCAACAGCAGCCATAGATGCGAGCGCTTCCCCTCGAAAGCCCATGGTCTTTATTTGAAACAAATCATCAATTGACTTTATTTTCGAGGTGGCATGCCTTTCAAAACTAATTCGAGCATCACTTGGACTCATACCTTTACCATTGTCAATGACTTGAATAAGCTCTTTACCTGCATCTCGAATAATTAAATGTAATGCGGTAGCACCTGCATCAATTGCATTTTCTAACAGCTCTTTTACGGCACTTGCGGGTCGTTGAATTACCTCTCCTGCTGCAATTTGATTGGCAATATGATCAGGTAACAACGATATAATATCAGGCATGCGGCGAAGATAAGATTTTTGAGAATGTGCTGAAATGAATAGTTTTGTGAGATGAAAAAAATATCACTTATAGGTATTATAGTAATTTATTTATACGCAGCTTGTGATTCATCAGATGAAAATATTACAAGTCCAAAACACAAAGAGTTAGTTGGAGATATGGCTGTTTCTGATGAAGCTAAAAATTTATTCATGGCTAATTGTGCTTCTTGCCATAATCCACTCAAAGATGCAACAGGCCCTGCATTAAAAGGTACATTAAGCAGAGTACCTAGCAGAGATTGGCTTGTAAAATGGATTCAAAACCCAGCAGCATTAATTAGTGAAAAAGATGCCTATGCGCTCGCTATTTATGAAAAATGGAACAAAACACCCATGACTGCATTCCCGAATTTAACAAATGAAGAAGTTGACTTATTAATTGATGAATATTGCCAATAAATTAAAGCTAGATGATAAGTCAAACTACATAGCCACATAGTACAGCTATGACACACTTGTTTGAAATACTAGTTGCAATTACAGATTGTTTTGGTAAAATATTATTTATGGATTTTCTTGATTTGAAATTTTATTTTATTGTTGTGGTTATTATATTTTGGTCTTACTATTTTGTTTACTGAACAAGCAAAGAGAAAACCCTTGTTCATGATTGGAGCTTTCCCTTTTCTAATTCTAAAAAGCTATTTAAAATTGTTTTATCAATCAGAATTCCCATTATAATTGGATTGTTAGCCTGAGGCGTCAATATTCTTTTTGTTGTAATGGCTCATCCTGTGTGGGGATTGGTTCAGCAGCTTCTAATTATAAGTTTATTTGCAGTTAACCTCAATGATTTATCGTCGTATAAAATTTCTCCTGCCTTAATTATAATCCTAACATCCGTATTTTGTTCAATTGTACATTATCTATCGATTGGATAAATTATTGCAACATATATTATAGCTTCAATTTATTCGTTTCTTTTTCTTAAGTACCATAATATTCTTCCTTTAGGATTGTTTGATGATATTATAGGCGCTTTGTTTT
>JBIIJE010000111.1:0-8275 GCA_044234005.1 Chitinophagaceae bacterium
GAAACGATTAAGAATCTGTAATTCAATATTTTGCAAATATTAAAAACATCTTCTAATTCGTCTCGTTAAAGTTAGTGAGATATCTGATATGCCACAATTTTCGTTCCTCAAATGCTACCGCGCAATTTGGGTTTAAACTTCAACGATTTACTTGGGTTCGAGTTAATGGGTAGGATTTTTTTTACTGCGTAAACTGGTTACATACCTGCTTGCTAGTTTTGTGTATTATTTAAACTATTTTTATCCCTGTTATGATAAGAGAACAACTCAATAAGAGATTTGAAGAAATCTACGCACAACTCAACAATCAACAAAAAGAAGCTGTCGATAAAATCGATGGTCCAGTATTGGTTGTTGCTGGTCCTGGTACTGGCAAGACCCAAATATTATCTGCTAGAATAGGAAAAATATTGCTCGACACAGATTATTTGCCTGATAATATACTTTGCATGACTTATACTGATGCTGGCAGAATAGCTATGCGCAAGCGTTTGCAAGAAATGATTGGGGCAGATGCTTATCGTGTAAATATTCACACATTTCATTCATTTTGTAATCAAGTCATTCAAGAGAATGTTTCTTATTTCAATAAAAATAGTTTAGACGCAGTTTCAGAAATAGAAACTCATCAATATTTAAAGAAGATAATTGATGATTTGCCCAATGAAAATCCGTTAAAAAGAATGAGAGGTGATGCCTATTATGAAATGGGTAGGATGAAGAAATTATTTGAGGTAATGAAAAAAGAAAGTTGGAAGAGTGAGTTTATTATTGAGCAAGCCAATGTTTATCTGAATGACTTACCAAACCGAGATGGTTTTGTATATAAAATAAACCACAAGAATAATAAGAAGGGTGATTTGCGTCGAGCGCTGATAGATAAAGAATTAAAGCGGATGGACGTGCTCAAAGCGGCAGCCCTCACTTTTGATACTTATCAGAAAATCATGTACGACAATAATCGATATGATTTTGAT
This sequence comes from Chitinophagaceae bacterium, assembly GCA_044234005.1. Taxonomy (GTDB): domain Bacteria; phylum Bacteroidota; class Bacteroidia; order Chitinophagales; family Chitinophagaceae; genus OLB11. Next base: position 978 of record JBIIJE010000111.1, read on the forward strand.
GATATGATTAATTGGGTAATTAAGGCTTTTGAAGACGATGTCAATATTTTAGCGGATAATCAAGAAAAGTATCAGTATATTCTAGTCGATGAATTTCAAGATACAAATGGTTCGCAGAGTAAATTGATTGAGCTTTTAGTGAAGGATGTTGAGAAGCCTAATTTGTTTGTGGTAGGCGATGATGATCAATCCATATTCCGATTTCAAGGTGCAAATGTGGCGAATATGCAGCGATATAGTGATACGTATGAAGACATGCTCAAGAAGGTTGTTCTCGTTAAAAACTATCGTTCTACGCAAGTTATTTTAGATAGTGCTCGATATGTGATTGAAAATAATCAAGAAAGATTATCGAATACAGATAAGAGTATTGTGAAGCAATTAGAGGCAGGTAATGAGAAGCGATTAGCGTCCAGCATAGAACCAAGTATAGATGTGTATGAAAATGAATTGCAAGAATATATGGGGGTTACACAAAGTATTTATAATTTAATTTCGAGGCAAGGTGTAAAGTCACAAAACATTGCTGTTATATATACAACTAATGCGCAAGGGCGTGAGTTTATGAAATATTTTCAAGCCAAACAAATTTCCTATTTTAGTAAAACAAGTGAAAGTCTTTTTGAAATTCCATTGTCGCAGAAACTGATACAAATTTTGCGATATGTTGCTCGTGAGCGAAAAGTTCCATATAGCGCAGATGATTTATTGTTTGAAATTTTGCACTACGATTTATATCAAATTCCTCCTTACGAAATAGCAAAAGCATCCGTTCGTGCGAATGAAATGTTGTATAAAAATGGGGCTTCATTACGTACATATTTGCAAGATTGGATTCATACCAAGAACCCAACATTGTTTGAAACTAAGCCGCATCCAAATATGATTACAATAAGCAGTTTGCTTGAAAAATGGATTAAAGAAAGTTTTAATATAGGTGTTGTAGCGCTGCTTGAAATGATTTTACTTGAATCAAATTTACTTCACCATGCCATGCAAAGTGATGATAAAATATGGCATTTAGATGTACTACGTTGCGTGATGGATTTTGCAAAAGAAGAAACATTGCGAAATCCTCATCATGATTTAACAAGTTTTACAACTTTGTTAGATGAAATGGAAGAACAAGAAATTAAGTTCAATCTACAACGAAGTTATGGCAATGAGTTAGGTGTGAATTTGCTGACAGCCCATAGTGCAAAAGGTTTAGAATTCCAGTATGTATTTATTGTGAATGCAATTGCTGCGGCTTGGGAAAGGAAAGATGCTAAATCGGATGGGTATACTATTCCTGATACGATTTTGATGTCTAATCAATCGAGTAAAGAAAGTTTGATAGAAGAGAAACGCAGATTATTTTTTGTGGCTATGACTCGAGCGGAAGAGCATTTACATATATCTTGGAGTAAAACAGATTCGAAATTAAAAGTATCTGAGCCTTCCATGTTTATTGCTGAAATAATTGAAAAAACGAATTGGCATCAACAAAAAATTACTTTATCAGAGAATGATGTGATTGATTATTTGCAAATACATTTATTGAAAGATAAGCAACCCGTGTTGCCCGATTTGGAGTTTGATTTTGTAAATAAAATTGTGGACAGGTTTGAAATGAATGTAACCGCTTTGAACAATTACCTGAATTGTCCATTACGATTTTATTATAATAATATTTTACGTATTCCATCAGGACGATCAGAAGCTAGTACATTTGGAAGTGCCGTGCATCATGCCTTGGAGCGTTATTTCAAGAAGATGCGCGATAATGAAAATGAATTTTTACCTAAAGAAGATTTATCGAATGATTTTGTATGGTATATGCAACGCAATCGAGCGGCATTTACCCCAGAAGCATTGAAACGTAGATTGGAATATGGACAGCAAATATTGTCTGATTTTTATGACCATAATATTGATACATGGTCTAAAATTGTTTCCGTTGAGCATATGTTCACCAATATTGTTGTGGATGGTGTGCCCTTAAAAGGTAAACTCGATAAACTTGAATTCGATTTTCGTAATGTAACAATTGTAGATTACAAAACAGGAAATCCAAGTAAGTCAAATGATAAATTAGCACCGCCTACTGCCAAAAAACCTTTGGGGGGTGATTATTGGAGACAAGCAGTTTTCTACAAATTGCTCGTGGATAATAACAAGCAAAAAGATTGGCATGCAATTCAAACTACTTTTCAGTTTGTTGAACCCAGCGATAATGATACTTATGAAAATGTCATCATTATGCCTAGTGAAGATGATTTGCAAACCGTCCGAAATCAAATACAAGATACTTGGCAAAAGATACAACAGCATGATTTTTATAAAGGATGCGGTGATGGGAATTGCACCTATTGTAATTTTACAAAAGATAATAAATTATATGTCAAGTTAGTAGAAGGTGTTGATGAAAAAAATGAATAAATCAATCTCGATTTTATGCAATAATTCCGTTTGTTTCCATCTCTTTATTTATTTTTTTGACTAGGCCTTGCAATACATTGCCAGGACCGCATTCGGTAAACAAAGTAGCACCATCTTCTATCATCTGCATCACACTTTGTGTCCAGCGTACAGGAGCGGTAAGTTGTGTGATTAAGTTTCTTTTTATTTCATCAGCATCCATTGTGCCTAACGCAGTTACATTTTGATAAATAGGACAAATGGGATTATTAAATTGCGTTGCTTCAATCGCTTTTTGTAATTCAACTCGAGCAGGTTCCATAAGTGGTGAATGAAAAGCACCACCAACGGGCAATACCAATGCGCGCTTTGCACCTGCTTCTTTCATTTTTTCACATGCGATTTCAATGCCTTTTATGCTTCCAGAAATAACTAGTTGACCTGGGCAATTGTAATTCGCCGCCACCACAATTTCATCCTCAATCGAAGCGCAAATTTCTTCCACTTTGGCATCATCTAAATTTAGAATCGCCGCCATGGTTGAAGGATTCAATTCGCATGCTTTTTGCATGGCATTCGATCGAAGTAAAACTAGTTTTAATCCATCTTCGAAACTTAAAGTGTCATTGGCAACTAAAGCAGAAAATTCACCTAACGAATGCCCCGCAACCATACTCGGCTTCTCAATGTCGGAAGTTTGAAATAAAATAACAGAATGCAGGAAAACGGCAGGTTGAGTTACGTTTGTTTGTTTTAAATCTTCGGGACTGCCTTCGAACATGATTTGGGCAATATCAAAGCCAAGTATTTCATTAGCTACTTCAAACATGCGTTTTGCAATAGGTGATTTTTCATATAAATCTTTACCCATGCCTGTAAACTGAGAGCCTTGTCCTGGAAATATGTATGCGTGTTTCATTGTATTTATTTTGTGGTGAAAATACTCATTTTTTTATATTATCAAAATGAAGATGTTGCCGCAAGTATTCTACTTAAATTTGAATTCTGAAAAATGGGTATTCGTAATCTTTACATTATCGCTGGTTGTAATGGTGCGGGTAAAATGACCGCCAGTGATACTATCTTGCCAGATATTTTAGATTGCCCTGGATTTGTAAATGCCGATTATATCGCAGGAGGTTTGTCGACATATAATGTGGAGTAGGTGGCTTTTGAAGCTAGACGAATTATGTTAACTCGCATTGCTGAATTATTACGAGAAGGAGTTGATTTTGCTATCGAAACCACTTTGTCAACTCGGAGTTATGTTGGTTTAGTTAAGGAAGCTCAAGCAAAAGGTTGAAAAGTAACGTTAATTTATGTTTGGCTCGAAAGTCCTGAATTGGCTATTGATCGGCTAGCGCAACGGGTTTCTTGAGGAGGTCATCATATCCCGAATGATATCGTAAGACGCAGATATCAAAGAGGTTTGCATAATCTAATCCATTTGTAACTTCCTATTGTTGATCTTTGGTCGGTCACAAATAATATGGGTGATGAATTGGAAACTATTGCAAGCGGACAAAAATTTATTGCTCATTCTTTATATAATAACTACTTTCAGATTCAAATTCAATTAATTGCAAATGGGAACGAAAGGAACAATTAGTAAAGAAAATGAAATTTTATTAAACAAATTCACCTTAGGCTTTCGTATGGCTTACGAAAAGTTGGTGAAAGAATCTGCGCTTCATGGCGAATCATTAGTATTTGGGCGTAATAGTAAAACGGTTTGTATTCCAGCTGTTGAATTGTTGAAGGATCTTTAACGTAAGAGAAAATAGTTTTAAACATCTGTTTTATTGGTTTCGAATAAACTATCAGGGTAATTTGCCCTAACTTTAGTAAAAAGTCTAAATATTTTACCCTAACTCCGCAACTTGATTTACAGGGATATTGTCAAAATATTAGAATCATAAAGCGTAAAAGAAAGGTGTAAACCTTCTCAATCTGAGAACGTTGTAAAAGTCAATTGGCAAAAAAGTTCGAGGCTAAATTCTTTGAATCGATTTTGCAGTTTGTATTTTCAACTTTAAAATTTGGGTTATCCAAAATTAGCGTCAGCATCTCACATAATATTCCTGTTTGATAAAGATATTATTTTAAATAGAGTTTCTCCTGCGGCCGTGATAGTAGCGAAAATCCTTTGCCTAGGGTTGGATTTGTAGCTTAGCCAAAGGCAAAGATTGCAGCGGATAGCACGAATCGCCGCCCTACAAAACGAAATTTAGACACAATTTTATGCCATTCTTTGTAGAAAACTGACAGCTTTACAGGGATTTTCTCTGAATGTTTGATTGGCATAAGTATTGAGAATGTAGAATCAATCAAACTTAAAAAAATAATAAAATGGGAAAGATTATAGGAATTGACCTCGGAACCACCAACTCATGCGTAAGTGTTATGGAGGGGAATGAACCAGTAGTAATTGCCAATGATGAAGGCAAAAGAACGACACCTTCGGTAGTTGGTTTTTTAAAAAATGGAGAACGTAAAATTGGAGATCCAGCAAAGCGTCAGGCTATTACCAATCCGGTTAATACCATTATGAGTATTAAGCGTTTTATGGGTCGTCGATTTGATGAAGTCGGTGGTGAAATCGAGCAAAGCACATATAAGGTTGTGAAAGGAGATAACAATACCCCTCGTGTGGATATTGATGGTCGTTTGTACACACCACAAGAAATTTCTGCAATGGTGCTGCAAAAGATGAAGAAAACTGCCGAAGATTTCTTAGGTCAAGAAGTGACTGAAGCTGTTATTACGGTGCCTGCTTACTTTAATGATGCACAGCGTCAAGCAACTAAAGAAGCTGGTGAAATTGCTGGCTTGCAAGTAAAGCGTATTATCAACGAGCCTACAGCAGCTGCTTTGGCTTATGGTTTAGATAAAAAGAATCAAGATTCTAAAATAGTTGTCTTCGATTTGGGTGGTGGTACTTTCGATGTATCTGTACTTGAATTGGGTGATGGTGTATTTGAAGTAAAGTCAACCAATGGTGATACGCACTTAGGTGGTGATGATTTCGATAAAGCGGTGATGGACTGGTTAGCAGGTGAATTTAAAGCAGAGGAAAATGTTGATTTACGCAAAGATCCTATGAGCTGGCAGCGTTTGAAAGAAGCGGCTGAGAAAGCAAAGGTTGAATTATCATCAGCTACAGAAACAGAAATTAACTTACCCTATATAACCGCTATTGACAATGTGCCAAAACACTTGGTGAAAAAATTGACACGTGCAAAATTTGAGCAATTAGTTGATTCATTAGTCGAAAGAACATTAGAGCCTTGCCGTAAAGCATTAAAAGATGCAGGTATTGAAGCTAAAGATTTGGATGAAGTAATTTTAGTAGGCGGTAGTACACGTATTCCTAAAATACAGGAAGTAGTTGAAAAATTCTTTGGTAAAAAGCCAAATCGAAGTGTAAATCCTGATGAGGTGGTTGCAATAGGCGCTGCTATTCAAGGAGGTGTATTAAGCGGAGATGTAAAAGATGTATTATTACTAGATGTTACACCACTATCTTTAGGGATAGAGACTTTAGGTGGGGTGTTTACTAAATTAATCGAAAGCAATACAACAATACCTTCGAAAAAATCAGAAACGTTTAGTACCGCTGCTGAGAATCAACCTTCGGTAGAAATTAACGTGCTACAAGGTGAAAGACCGATGGCAAAAGACAATAAGAATTTAGGAAGATTTATATTAGATGGTATTCCACCAGCCCCACGAGGTATTCCACAAATTGAGGTAACATTTGATATTGATGCGAATGGTATTTTGCAAGTTAGCGCAACAGATAAAGGAACTGGGAAGAAACAAAATATTCGAATTGAAGCAGGTAGTGGTTTAAGTAAGGAGGAGATCGAAAAAATGAAGAATGATGCCAAAATGAATGAAGATGCGGATAAGAAAATGAGGGAAGAAATAGAGAAAGTGAATATGGCTGATAGTCAAATCTTTAATTCAGAAAAACAATTAAAAGATTATGGAGATAAAATACCTGCTGAAAAGAAATCAGCCATAGAATCAGCTTTAGCAAATTTGAAAACAGCACATGGGGCTAAAGATTTAGCTGCGATTGACTCAAGCTTAGAAGCTTTGAATCAGGCTTGGCAAGCTGCCAGTGAAGAATTGTACAAGGCTATGAATGATCAGCAAGCACAAGGTGGTACAGCTGGTGATCCGAATACAGGTAATGCGAATACAAGTTCACAGGATGATGTACAAGATGCGGAAATTGTTGAAGAAGTGAAATAAAAGATAGAGAATATCGATTAAAAAGCCCTTGGATAGATTTCCTAGGGCTTTTTTGTTTACTCGAAATTGGACTTTTTAATGATAATCCGTAAAGCTACACCAATTGAAACCATGCACCTGTTAGTGTTGCTATTATAAGTCTATCAAAAGCTAATTGCTTGAAGAATCTTCGATTGTACTTGTAGCAAAACTCGTTCAAATATTGTTGCATGTATTCATTTTTTACATGATGATGTAACCCTTTGAGTTTCTTTTTAACATGGCTGATTGTAATAAGCATCCAGGTAAAAGCTTCACAGATTTGCCGGCATCATTTAAACCTACCTTTCGATGACCTGCAAAGAAAGATTCATCTAGCTCTTTGAATTCATCTAATTGGTATTTTTTATCTCGTTCACCCATTTGAATTCTAAATTTATGCATCATAAGCCAAATGGCTTCATAACGCTTGTGACCTAAAAGGTTCTACATCTCTGTCGCAGAAAATCCTTTCTTGGTAAGTACCATTAAGTAAAGGCAAGTAAGCCAAATTCGATGAGGGAGTTTCAAATTTTGAATGACTGTTACTTTTCGCAAGCCAAGTCTATACTCACAAGCATTACAGGTCCAACAAATTCTTGGATTTATCCAACGAAGAG
>JBIIJE010000024.1:0-26789 GCA_044234005.1 Chitinophagaceae bacterium
ACCCGATGGAACTAATATCAGAGAGTTAATTATTGTACTGGTAGAAGACGGATTAGGTACTCCTTTTTTATTCTCAAATATTAAAGTGGGCGACGAGATGATTTTACGTGGTCCTCAAGGCGTATTCGTGTTGCATGAGCCCTTAGAACATGACTTGTTTTTAATATGTACTGGAACTGGAATTGCACCGTTCAGAAGCATGGTAAAATATCTTTACCAAACTCAAATTGAATTCTCGAATGTTTACCTCATTTTTGGCACCAGAACGCAACAGGAACTTTTGTATTTCGATGAAATGACTGAACTTGCTGCTAAGATGCCTAATTTCCATTATATCCCTGTTCTATCACGTGAAACTTGGGAAGGCAAATCGGGCTATGTGCACGCGGTTTATCAAGAGTTGGCGCAAGGAAATCCGAAAGCCAATTTTATGCTTTGTGGTTGGAAAAATATGATTGATGACGCAAGAAAAAATTTAAGTGAAATGGGCTATGATAAATCTCACATACATTTTGAGTTGTATGGCTAATATTTATTCATCAATTACATATATTTAATATTATGAAAAAAATAGTAATTCTTTTATTTGTGGTTTCTCTGTTTTCCGAAGTTTCAATGTTTGCAAAAGGCGCTAAACGTATTGGCTATAGAAAAGATATTTTCCAAAATAACACATGGAAAGGAGCCGATTCATCGCGCAATATGTACAATGCGGATACATTGCAAACCTTGTTACAAAATTTAAAACCTAATAGCAACAACGGATGGGACGATGAATTTAAATACACTTATGTCTATACCAACACAAAAAAAATAAGCACGCAAATAAGGGAGAATTGGAATGGAACTGCATGGGTAAATTTCGATAAGTATACTTATACCTATGATGCAAGTGATAATGTGATACTCACTTTGCGAACAGTATGGAATGGAAGCACTTGGGTAAATTCTAACAAAATAGACCATTCTAATTATATAGCAACAGACAAACCGCAATTAGAAATTTTAAGTGTATATGCTAATAATGCTTGGCAAAACCAAGCGAGATATATTTATGGCTATCTACCTATCACACAATTTCTAGAGTTCAAAGAAATATATGATTGGAATGCGACTTTAGGATGGGTAAAATATGAAAGACAATTTTCGCAATATTATACAAATGGCACGTTGCAAATTTTAACTATACTCACCCCCGATTCAAACAACCAATGGGCTGCACTCACTAAATACATTCACAATTATAACCTCTCGCCTTTTCGTATTACCGAGAGTGTAAAACAGTTTTATAACTACGATACTAGTGTATTAAATTGGGAAAACGAAAGAAGAACACAGTATCAATACAATACAAACAATCTTTTAATCAATTCGAATTTAGACTTATATGATACCGCAGCTAATGCCTGGAATCCTGAAATGCGAACTATTAATTTGTACAATACTTCAAACCTTTTGACAGAATCATCAAGCGAGCTTTATTCAAGTGGATTTTGGTCGAACACAAGTAAATACACACATCAATACATCGGGAACAATATCAATGAAAAATTGATTTATACAGGCTCAGGTTCTTCATGGACTCTTAGTAAAAAAATAAACTACGATTATAATTTAAATGATGATACCACATTTAAACAAGAAGAAATATACAATGGCACCTCATTTGAACCTAATTTCAGAGAATATTTTTACTATTATGCAGGCCCGCAAAGTATACAAAATCATATCAAGGAACTAGATCATGTCCTTATCTTTCCTAATCCATGTCAAGATGAAATAAATCTATTACTAAATGCATCAGAATCATTTTACGCGAGTGTTCATATTTATGATTTGCAAGGATATGAACTCGCTACTTCTCAGCAACTCATCAGGAAAGGCAATCAACAACTTAAACTTCCTACCAATCATTTGCCAAGTGGGAATTACTTAGTTAAGCTCCTGAACGAAAAATCTAATTCGCAACAAAGTTTACAATTTGTCAAAGTAAAATAATGCAACATCTTGAACCTTACTACGCAGTCATATTTACTTCTACACTAGAAGAAGAAGATATGGCCGACTATCAGGAAATGTCGATTCGGATGGAAGAATTAGCGAAGCAACAAGATGGTTATCTAGGTTTTGAGAGTGCGCGTAGCAATCTAGGATTGAGCGTTTCTTATTGGAAAACATTAAAGGATATTCAGCGGTGGAAACATCAATCTGAACATTTACTCGCACAACAAAAAGGTAAACAAAAGTGGTATAAAACGTACTCAGTTCGTATCTGTAAGGTAGAACGTGAATACCATTTTGGGGATTAATTCTGTTTAGCTAAATAGTATAATGTACTGCAGTTATTCTCTTGCAAAATGCTATTCGCATGCGTTAGAATTTCTGCTGCACTTACTCGGTTGTAATTCTCAAATTCTTCATTCATTTTTTCAGCATCGCCTAACAATTCGTAAAAAGCAAGGTTATTAGCGCGGCTTAACAAACTCAAATCTTCGAAGGCAATCATGCTTTCGATTTTGTTCTTGACTTTGTCTAATTCTTCCTGTGAAATGGTTTCTGATTGTAACAATTTGATTTCATGCAGAATAGCAGCATTACCCATTTCAGGTGTAGTGCTTGGCAACAACTTACCTTCAATTACGAGTAAACCATTTTCTACGCTTCCCAAATGATAACAATCAATTTGGCTGAATAATTTCTTCTCCTTTACCAACGATTGGTATAAGCGAGAGGATTGTCCACCTGAAAAAATTTCAGTAATCATATCTGCAGGATAATATGACGGACTCACTCGATTTGCCATATGATAAGCTTTATATATCACACTTACGGGTACATCTTTTTCTATTGTCAAATATCTCGGTCCATCTTGCTTAGGCTCCATTGGAAGATTTCTCTCGTACTTTTCACCTGCTTCTATTGGCTCAAACCACTTCTCGCATAATTCCTTTGCTTTAGGTGTTGTAATATTTCCTGATAGGCAAAGTATAGCATTCACCGGTCTGTAATGCTTAAAAAAGAAATTTTTCACATCTTGTAATTGTGCGTTCTCAATATGTGAAAGCTCTTTGCCAATTGTCATCCATTGATAGGGATGCTTTGTATAAACTAACTCACGCAAATACTTCCAAACATCGCCATAAGGCTTGTTGATATAATGCTCTTTAAACTCTTCGCAAACCACTTTACGTTGCACATCCAAACTTTTCTCGCCAAATGCTAATGACAACATGCGATCACTCTCTAGCCAAAATGCTGTTTCAATATTTTGCGATGGAATTTGTATGTAATAGTTAGTTATATCATTCGTTGTATAAGCATTATTTTCACCACCAGCATTTTGCAATGGTTCATCATAATCAGGTATATTAACAGACCCCCCGAACATTAAATGTTCAAATAAATGCGCAAAGCCTGTTTGTTCAGGATTTTCATCTTTCGCACCTACATCATACAAGATATTCATGGCTACCATAGGTGTTGTAAAATCTTCATGCACAATAACACGCAAACCATTTTTGAGCGTGAATTTATTATATTGAATCATATGCGGAATACAGTGAATTGAAAGTAAAATAGCTAAACAAAGTGCATGGATTTCTTATCCTTTTCCACCAAATACTTTTTGTAAAAGACTGCTTACTTGTGCAGCGGGATTCGTGCGAATGTTGGCTTCTTGTTCGGCAACTTTTACAAACAAACCATTTAAAGCTCGCTCTGTCACGTACCCTGTTAAATCAGTATTTACTTGTGTACGTGTGATTGGTAGTTTGTTATATGTTTTAAATACATCGCGCCAATATCTAGTTGCATGTACCTTACTTAATGATTGTTCAATGACTGGGCGAAAAGCTGCCGTTAAAGCCGCAGTTGTGGCTCCTTTTAAAAAATTCGTTGCTGCGTTATTGCCACCACGCAATATATTTAACCCATCATTGATACTCATGTTTGCAATGGCATTTATAAAAATAGGCACTGCCTTTCCAGCGGCATCTTCTGCAGCACGATTTAAACTTAAAATTAAATTATCGCACACCCGATTCATGCCAAACTGACGCATAGTGGCTTCTATCTTTTGTGCTTCTGGCGGCATTAAAATTTTAATCAACTGATTGCCCAAAAAACCATTTTTTACATTCAATGTTGTAGATGCATTTTTAGCCCCAATTTGTAATGCTTCTTTTAAACCACCTATAATCTCGTTATTACTGAGTCCATTACCTAAAATGCCGCCATTACCCATATTACCATTTTGTCGATTTGGATTATTACCATTTAGTATTTGCCCCGCTGTATTTAAAATATCGTTTAAAGTTTGGGCTTGCAACGCATTTACAATTGTCAGTAATAGTAAGCTTATAATTATTCTCTTCATAAAAAAGTGTTTGTACAAAAGTATGACCTAAACTATATGAAAAGGTTACTTGGCAAGTAAATATTTATTTATCACGGTTACATTACTTTTTGCATTTACACCATATAGCATGGTTTGATGATTACCCAATGAAGTTTGGTAATGACCATGCTTCATACTTGCCACTGCCTTTAGTGCCTGATCTTCAGTAATTAATAATTGATTCAAGGTATAATTTTCAGTAGCGTGAATTAGCAATATTTCATGTGGAATGTTTTCAAAATACTTTGCCCAAGGCTCTACAGATGTATTAATCGCTATTTGAGTTATATCTGCCAAACTGCTCCAAGTTTCATAAGTTCCTTGTTTGTTTGGATGAATATCAGCTCGGTAATAAGTGTACATGGCATCATCCCAAAACGTTATATAAGGCGCCTTCTTTACTTTTTGAACATAATCTTTCAAACTACTAAAGCGCAAACTCAATCTGCTCAAGGCAGGTGCTAACATTTCAGCAGCTTTCGGATTCATTTTAGGTGCTGCATCGAGAATAATTATTTTTCTCACTCTTTCTGGATAATGATACGCAATATAAGTTGCCATTAAACCTCCAAATGAATGCCCACAAATATCTACACAAGCAATATCCAAATAATTGAGCAAGGCAATTACATCATTGGCGTGGGCTTCAATACTATAATCAAATGTAGTTTTTGTACTTAAGCCTCTACCTCTGAAATCCATGCTTAATACATGGCGATTCTCTGCTAAACCTGCTCTCATAAATCCATCAAAAGCATGTGCGTTGGCTGTAAGACCATGCATCATTAGCAATGGCATCTTGCCTTCACCATATTCGATATAATGCAAATCAATGTCGTTAATATGTACAATATGTGATGCGTAATTCAAAATAGAAGTGTTTAGAAGTTAAGTATATTAATTAATTAATTTTTCTTGAAAATTTACTGTGCAGTCCAGCCACCTTCAACTGGCAAAGCTATACCCGTGATTGCGCGTGAATCATCTTCAGCCAAAAACAAAACTGCTTTTACGATTAGCTCAATCGGAATAAATTCTTTAATGGCTTGTTTTGCTAGCATCACCTTTTGAACTACCTCTTCAGCACTCATGTGATTGGCTTTCATTTGATCATCAATTTGTTTATCGATAATTGGAGTATGTACATAACCGGGGCAAACTGAATTGCATGTGATGTTGTATGGAGCACCTTCTAAAGCGATTGTTTTAGTGAAACCATTGATACCATGTTTAGAAGCAACATATGCACTTTTAAACTCAGAAGCCACTAAGCCATGCGCTGAGGCTATATTAATAATACGACCAAATTGATTAGCTTTCATAGCAGGCCAAACTGCTTTGGTTAAGTGAAATGGAGCGGAAAGATTAATACCAAGAATTGCGTCCCATTTTTCTTCAGGAAAATCCTCAACGGGCGACACATGTTGTATTCCAGCATTATTTACAAGAATATCGATACCTCCAAAATGTGCATTCGCCTGTTTCACCATGTCTCTAATTGCTGCTGGTTCGAGCATATTAGCTGGAAAAAATAAATACTCAATTCCGTATTGCTGGGCTATTGAAGCCGCTATTTCTTCGCCATCCTTTTCTAAGCCATTAAAAATAATATTATGCCCCAGTTTGGCGAATGCTATCGCGATGCCTTTTCCGATGCCACTTGTACTTCCTGTAATTAAAACAGTTCTTTTCATGTATGTAAATAACTAATTGGGTGGCAAATGTATTTGAATTAAGCAATTCGGCATTCAATTCCATTACATTTTCTATATTAGCCTTATGAATAGATTTCTACCCTCATTCTTACTTAGCATATTATTACATAGTTTGGTTGTGAATTCACAAACCATGCCTAAAGAATTAAATATTCCGAAACCACCTAGTCAAGCAAAAACTAATGTAGCTCTATTGGCAGCCCATATTACAGATGGATTACCAAATGATAAAGAAAAAGCTTACCATATTTTTCATTGGATAGCTCATAATATTAAATGGGATGTAAAAATTTTTAACCAAGTAACCGAGTATAAAATTCGAACTGCTAAAAAAACCTTGACTGATAAAGTTGGCTATTCGAATGATTATGCAAAATTGTTCCGAGAAATGTGTTTGTCAGTAGATATACCAGTACAAGAAATTGTAGGCTACGAAAAAAATGAATTGCATACAGAAGGCGCAAGATATTACGAGCCAAATCATGTTTGGAATACCGTTTATATAGATAATCAATGGCAATTACTCGATTGCTTTCGAGCAGCTGGTGATATAGATATGAATCTCGGCAAAGGCCACAAGGTAAAAGAAAGTCTCAATAACACAAAGCCACTATATTCAACCAAGTTTAAATTTAAATTTAATTATAATCCGGAAGAGTTCATGATTGATCCGGAAAAATTTCGACTCACTCGATTGTCAGCTGATCCAGTATGGCAACTTACTGATACTGCTATGCCTATTCAAATTTTTGAGAGAACAGAAAAAGACATTATAGCATTTAATGAAAAATATAGCAAGCCTTTACAGAATAGCAAAATGCTGGAAGCCATTAGCAAACTCGATCACAATGAACTCATCATTGAAAGTGCTGACAGAACATATGCATTTAATCCCAATTACAATGGCATGAAAGTATCTAAACATTTAGCGAATACAGAAAAAGGGATTGAAAATTTAAAAATGGCTTTTTCACGCGCTGATGCTGCCTCCATTCTAAACAATGCGAAGCGTGAAGTGAGTGACGCCAAAGATTTGTTGGGCGAAAAAAAACGTCAAATAAAAGAAGAATGCGCCGAATTGCAACGTGTGAACACTGAACGTGGAGCAGATTTAATAAAATTTTATAAGAATTTTACAGCCATGAATACCAAATACATGGCTTCATTGAGAAATAAAATGAATGCTTCGAAATCGAAAGCGAGTGCTGCAAGAAATGAAGTAAAAAAGATTAGCAGAAACGCCAATTATGTCAATAAAAATAATCTAAATAAAGTTCAAGAATTACCAAGCAATGCCTCCTCAAAATCAGTAGAGCTTAAGCAATTAGACTCCATTGCAGGACGAGAAGCTCGCATTATCGCCATAGAAGAAGATCTCATTCGGTTTAAGCTGGATATAGAAGCTTATGAGGCTTTGCAAAAAGAAATTTTTTCATCTATGAAATCATACATGAAAGTGAGCGACTCTGCGTTGGTTAAAGAAGCAAGAACAAGAAGCGGACGAACAGAAAATAAATCAGATAGTACATTAGCGAACACATCGAATATGCAATATTACAAGGGCTTGGTATTGGATTCTTTACAAAATGAATACTTTGACATTTACGACAGCATGCTTTCTTTGCAAGCACAACAAAAAAAGCAATACACTCAAAAACTTGAACTAATAAAAGCGAATGCACAAAGCTTTAGCGCTTTAAAGAAAGTAGGTTGTAAAAAAATAAATACATCAGATAGATATACAGAATATGGCGAGAAATATTTCAAAAACTCACAAGAATACTCTGATGCAAACATTGCTGCTGTCAACTACATCAATTCGCAGCAACCAATTTTAAAATTTTTCACGAATAAGTATAAAAATGAAAATGATTTTTTTAAAGTAGTTGCTAAAAATGAAGATGGTAGAAAAAAATACATCAAAAGTATGATGAAGAAGAAAGAAGAATTAGGCATCAGACATGCGGAACAACAATTGGCACTTGTGGATGAAGCCATAAAAAAATTAACAAAACAACATGATAAAGTAAAGAAAGATTTAGAATAGCACAATTGTTCTAAACTTTTACTTTAATTTTTCTACTATTCCTTCCAATATTTCTAGTTGCTTAGCTTGACTCCCCAATTAACTCTTTCAATTGCTCTTCAAGCAATAAATCTATCTTTTGATGTAGCGCTCTCATTGTTAACTCAGCCTTTAAATTAATTAGGTAATCATTTCCACTGCGCCTTCTGTCTTTTTCCTAAGGGTAAGGTTCAAACTTATAAACAGAAATCGCGATCGAATTGAAAAATTATTCAAACTATAAGCATGCAAAAAAATGAAATAATAAAGGCACAACTACCTCCAAATCATGCAACTTTATCAGATATTTTTAACCCTGAGTTAAGATTTCTGTAAGTGGATTCAATAAATTCTCGAGAACTAAATTCTGATCTTTAATAGATTTTTTTACTATCAACTGTAATTTTCCCAATTGCACGCTTTCTGCAGTCAGCAATGTGGCTACTTCGTTTTGCATAAATTAAAATTGATATACCTAAGCTAAATTGTTGTAAGCCCTAATTACTATCTTTGGTCTTTATTGTAAACTTTTGGTATCGCTTTTCCAATACAAGCATTAGGCATTTGTATTTCTAACATACTTGCCAAAGTAGCTGCGATATCAGTCATGTAAACAGTCTCACTTGTTGTTCCTGCATTAATATTTTTACCAAACCAAACCAAAGGTATATGCGTATCATATGGGTTCCAAGTGCCATGGGTTGTTCCTGTTTTAGAATATGCATCTAACCATCCTGGTTTTAAAATGAGTAAAATATCTCCACTTCTGTTTTTTGCGAATCCATTTATTGCCATTTCACGAATGCTTTGAGGTACTATACTCTGCTGGACCTGAGACATATCCATAGCAAAATGAACTTCATTGTGGTATCTTAAAATATTCATGACTGACTCTACAATTTTTTTTCGTTCTGCTTTTGAACTGTCCACACCAGCATCATTAAGCCAAATAAAATTCTCGCCTATTTCTCGAATCAAACCCGGATAATTAAATTCCTTTTGAAGTGAGTTATTCAATTCATTTTTCAAAGTACTCGCAAACATAAAACCAGCTGGCATCTTATGATCGATTAAAAATTGAGGGTTGTGTGCTACACCATGATCAGCGGTTAAAAAAAGTGTATAATTATTCTCGCCAATATTATCATCGAGATAAGCCAAAAAATCAGCAATTTCTTCATCTAGTCTCAGATAGGTATCTTCTATTTCTATGGAATTAGGCCCAAACATATGTCCTACATAATCGGGTGACGAAAAACTTAAACATAAAAAATCTGTCTCACCTCGATTGCCTAATTGCTCCTTTTCTATAGCTTGCTTTGCAAAATCAAGGACAATTGAATTTCCGAATGGCGTTTTTTTAATATCGCTAGACTTCAAATGTGAAAGCTTATGGGGAAATTCGGTTGAAGTCTCGCCAGTAAATTTACCTTCATATGCATTATCATCATGCGTGCTTTGTGTGTAAGTACTTATTGGATATTTTGTCGTCCAATCATTTGACATGTATTTTTTTGCATAAGCAGCAGCATTAAATTCGCTTACCCATTTTGGCAATTCAGGCATATAGAAGGTGCTTGTCATGAAATGTCCTAAACTATCATCTATCCAATACGAAGCATTCGCGAAATGTCCACCTGGTAAAATAGAGGCTCTATCTTTTACAGAAATAGCAATGACTTTCGATTTAAAATTCGTCGCTAAACGCAACTCATCTGTGATGGTTGAACTCCACATATTTCGTGGGCTCATTCTGCCCGACTTCAAGCTACCTCCCACATTACTCACCTTTTCATCTTGGGTACAATACACTGAGCTTCCCGTAATTCTATCAATCCAATCATTGCTGGATATGCCATGTAAGGCAGGCACGCTACCTGTATATATACACGCGTGCCCAGGTCCTGTGTAAGAAGGTAAATAATTTATGAACACATTTTCGCAATTATGCCCTTCTCGTAGCAACTTACTGAAGCCTTTTTTTGAATACCGATTTGCATAGCGATATAAAAAATCATACCGCATTTGATCAACGACCAACCCAATAACTAGCTTAGGTCGTTTCTGATTTTCATTTCTGTGTTGTGCAAAAACACTTAGTTGCATAAATAAACAAATCAAAAGAAGATATCTCATACATTTATAATTGATTTGCAAAAATGAAGCATATGCTGCAATATACTATGATTAAATGTTTATTTTTGCGCTTCGAAGATCAAAATTCTATTCTAAAACTAATACAAACTCATGGCTGATTTATTTGCTAAATTTAACAAAAACAGAGGTTCTTTAGGTCAATATCAAGATAATGCGCACGGTTATTTCTCTTTTCCACGTTTAGAAGGTGAAATTTCTAATCGTATGAAATTTCAAGGGAAAACAAGAGTTATTTGGAGTTTGAATAACTATTTAGGCTTAGCGAACCATCCTGAAGTGCGTAAGGCCGACGCTGATGCGGCTTCAACTTATGGTTTGGCATTACCTATGGGCGCTCGTATTATGAGTGGCAATTCTGTTTTACATGAGCAATTAGAACAAGAGTTGGCATCTTTTGTTGGCAAGGAAGACGCATTTTTATTAAATTTTGGCTATCAAGGAATGGCCTCTATTGTTGATTCCCTATGTAGTAGACATGATGTTGTTGTATATGATGCTGAAAGCCATGCTTGTATTTTGGATGGTTTACGTATGATTACTAGTAAGCGTTTTGTTTTCAAACACAATGACTTAGAAGATTTTGAAAAGCAAATGGACCGTGCTACAAAATGGACTGAAGGTACAGATGGTGGTATATTAGTTATCACTGAAGGTGTTTTTGGCATGGCTGGAGATCAAGGTTTATTGAAAGAAATTTGCGACTACAAATCAAAATATGACTTTAGGTTATTGGTAGATGATGCACATGGTTTTGGAACTATGGGCGAAACTGGAGCAGGTGTAGGTGAAGCCCAAAATTGCCAAGATAAAATTGATGTCTACTTTTCAACATTTGCTAAAAGTATGGCGAGTATTGGTGCATTTGTAGCAGCAGATAAAGATTTAATCAATTACTTGCGTTATAACTTACGTTCTCAAATTTTTGCCAAATCACTTCCAATGCCATTAGTAGTAGGCAATTTGAAACGTTTAGAATTGTTGCGTAGCAAACCAGAATTGAAAGAAAAATTATGGGAAAATGTTCGCAACTTACAAAGCAAACTAACTGAAAACGGATTTGACATTGGCAAAACAAATTCTCCTGTAACCCCGGTCTATATGCATGGTGGTGTTGCGGAAGCCGCTCATCTTATTATCGACTTGCGCGAAAATTTCAATATTTTCTGCTCAATTGTTGTTTATCCTGTAATTCCAAAAGGGCATATCATTCTACGATTAATTCCGACATCTGTACATACAGCACAAGATATTGATGAAACTATCGAAGCATTCAAATCAGTTAAACATAAATTGGAAAACAAGTTGTATCCGCCTGAACTACCTACTCGTACAGTAGTATCTGCTTCAAATGTATAAGCTTTCTATTCGAGTTCACTTCACGTTAGACAGGTAATAATTTTCTATACCTATCATATAATAAAAAAGCCTCGATTAACGAGGCTTTTTTATTATATGATTCTTTCATTATTTACGTGGAACAACTGGTTTAGGTGCTGGAGATGGTGTCTCCTTTATACCTAATTTCGTTTGTACATCTTTGATGATATTATTTTCTGGGGTGGCGAATAAAATTCCGCCTGCACTAGCATCAAATATATAAGTGTAACCTTTTTCTTTCGCTAAATCTTGAATGGCTTTATCGGCTTTTTCTTGAATCGGCTTTAAAACTTCTTGTTGTTTCTTGCCAATTTTCTCTTCAGCGCTTTGTTGAGTTGTTTGCATATTATTTTGCAAATCTGTTATCTCTTTTTCTTTCAGCTCTTTCATCGCATCTTTCAAAGTACCTGATTTTACGCCTTCTTCGTAAGATTTGTATTTTGACTCTAGGTCAGCTTGCATTTTAACCAATTGGTCTTGGAATACTTTTTTATAAGCTTCAATTTCTGTTTGTGCTTTTTTAGTTTCCGGCATAGAGAAGATTAATTCTTCAGAGTTAACGTAACCAATTTTCTGCTGTGCATTTGCAAATGTGCTAGCGAGGATACATAAAACTACTACAATTTTTTTTTTCATTTTGTCTGTAATTAATTTATTTTTTTATTTAAAAGCGTCAGCAAATATAGGGCAAACTTAGTACCCACTTTTATTAAATTGCTTACTATTTTTTAGTTGGCGAGGTTACGCCTAAATCGCGCAAAACATCGTCACTCTTGTCTAATTTAGAATCTGAGTAGAATATAGTTAGATCGGCTGACTTATCGTAAATAATTTCATAACCCTTGGAACTTGCCAATTTTTGCACCGCGTTATACACTTTGTCTTGTACCGGCTTTACCAACTCTTGACGCTTTTTGAATAATTCGCCTTCAAAACCAAATTTTTTCTTTTGTAACTCCTTGGCTTCCTTTTCTTTTTTAATAATTTCATTTTCACGGCTCTTTTTCATTTCGTCGCTTAGCATAACTTGCTCTGCTTGATATGATTTGTACATGCGATCTACCTCTTGCAATTTGGCATCAATCTCCTTTTGCCAAGTTGCCGATATTTCATCCAATTTTGTTTGTGCTTGTTTATACTCAGGTAAGTTTTCTAAAATGTACTTTGAGTCGATTACACAATTACGTTGCGCTTGAGCGCCTGTGGTAGCTAAACATATGATAGCTATAAAAACTAATTTTTTCATTATTCTAAATTTTTATTAATGTATAGACTTGTTATGAAGTTGAAAGTTAGCAAAGATATTTGTTTTAACTTTTTTTTTATTCTTAAATAAATTCTATTCAGGTTCGAATCCTAGCATGAAGGTGAACTTAGTAGCTTGACCAAATTTAGTCCCATTACCAATTGGCAATTGGCCATTAGGTCCATCGAAACGAACACCATAATCAAGACCTAATAAACCGAACATAGGTAAAAATACACGAATACCCAATCCTGCTGAACGATTAAGGATGAAAGGATTAAAATTTTCGAAACCGTTCCAAGCGTTTGCTGCCTCAAAAAAAGCTAAGCCAAAAATGGTAGATGAAGGATTGAGTGAAAACGGATAGCGTAATTCAGCAGTATATTTATTAAATATGGTTGCGGCATTTTCTTGATCTGTATAAATATCGTAACCACGATGCGCGATAATATCTCGACCAAATATTGTGAATCCATTTAAACCATCACCGCCCACCTGAAAGCGTTCGAAGGGAGATTGTACATTTTTATTGTAATATGCCAAATAACCATGTTTAGTCGCTAATTTCAAAATCATATTGCCTTTGATACGTTGATACCATTCGGCAGTGAATCGATACTTATGATACTCAATCCATTTGTACTTTTCATAAGTTGGTAACTCCGCATAATTTTTATTGGTAAACGATGAATAAGGCAAAGTAAACTGACCGCTCAACAAAATATTCGAACCGCTTCGAGGATACAATGGTTGATCAATAGAATAACGACTTAACGATATTTTTAGACTTAAATTATTAGCTTGGCCATTGTTAAAATCGCTAAAGAATCGATAATTATTGATGTTGTAACGTTGGTAATTCAAGCCATAAGCAAGTACAAAATTATCATCAGGCCAACGTAAGCGTTTGCTCAAAGAAGCTCCCAAACCAAGTGTTGTCATATGTCCTGTAACACTACCAAATTGATTACCTGCAAAATAAGTACGATAGGTTGTAAGCGTGAGTGAAGTTGGTCGTTTCCCTCCTAACCAAGGCTCTGTAAAACTAAAGTTCAATGAGTTAAACCATCGACCATTTGCTTGTCCACGTAAAGAAAGTTTTTGTCCATCACCCATTGGCAACGGATCCCATTCACGCCTATTTAAAATGTTTTTGAGTGAGAAATTATTGAAGGAAACCCCTAAAGTGCCAGTAATACCTAAACCACCACCAAATCCGGCTTGCAACTCTAATTGATCGGCCGATTTTTCAACCAAGGTATAATCAATATCAACGGTTCCATCGTTATGCGGTTGTGGTTGTATCCCAATTTTCTCAGCATCAAAAAAGCCAAGGTTAGAAATTTCACGTTGTGAACGAATTATATCCGAACGGCTAAATTTGTTACCTGGCAAAGTTCTTAACTCACGGCGAATTACATGCTCATGTGTTTTATCATTTCCAACTATGTTGACATTACGAACTGTATATTGTTCACCTTCTATCAATCGCACTTCAAAGTTTATCGTATCTTCATTGATGGACTTTTCATTGATATCGCAATTGAAAGCCAAGTAGCCATCATCCATATAAAGCGAACCTATATCATCACCTTCTTGTGTCGGGATTTTACCCAGTCGACGATTCAATAATTCTTCATTGTATGTATCTCCTTTCTGAATTCCCACTAGTTTCGTTAATTCATCATTGTTGTATTTGGTATTACCTTTAAATTCAATGTCACCAAATACATAACGCTTGCCTTCTTGAATTAAGACATCTACATTAGTATGCCCATTTGAAGCTCTATAAAAAGTGTCTTTTAAGATAGTCGCATCTCTATATCCGATCGAATTGTAGTATTGGATGAGCGATTGTTTGTCTTCGAGATACTTTTTGTTGGAAAATTTTGAAGCAGAAATAATTCCATATCTGAAATATGGATTAAGTAATTGCAAGGTCTTAACCAAGGAGAAATAGCCTTGTCCTTGCATATAATTTTTGAATTGATTCTCATTTTTACCAAATACACTTTCTTGATCAGCGGCAACACGCGAAATACGGGCCATTTCCTTAGTGCCTTTCATCGATTTTTTCAACTTTGCAGTTGGCGCATTTTGATTACCGAATAAGTTGACTTGATTAATTTTTACTTTTTGGCCTTTATCTATATTGAAGGTAAGAATTACAGTATTTATAAAAGCGGTATCAACTTTTTCAACGACATCCACTTTTACATTGGTATATGCTTTTTCTATATAAAATTTCTGAATAATTACAATTGCATTTTGCTTAATGGCTTCGGTCACTACCTTGGACTTTACCAGCCCAATTTTTTCTTTTAAGTCTTTGGCTTCGTTTTCTTTAATACCTTTAAAATTAAACTTAGACAAACGTGGACGTTCAGTGATATGGATGTCAAGAAATATTTTATCCCCTACAATTCGAGATGCATTAACTTCTACATTAGAAAATAGACTTTGCTTCCAAAGATTTTGAATGGCTTTGGAGATAGCTGGATCGTTGGGTAATTTTATTTTATCGCCGGGTGATAAGCCTGAAATTGAAATAAGAAGTTCAGCGTCTAGATATTCTGAGCCACTTACATCGATGCCGCCTATGGTATATTCGTTGTTTGCAGGGCTCAAAAATTTAGATCCGCCACTCTTTTTGGATTTTATACCAATCTGCGCTTCTGCAACATGTGCGCCTACCATTAATAAAAATAAAATGGCTATTTGTTGACAGGTTAATTTCATGCTTCTTTTAGTTGTTCGCTAATTTTTCCGAATCGGCGTTCTCTGTTTTGATAATTTAATATGGCTTCAAACAAGTTCTCTTTTCTAAAATCGGGCCAATGTGTATGGGTAAAATACAATTCGGCATAAGCCAATTGAAATAGTAAAAAATTGCTAATCCGATGTTCGCCACTTGTTCGTATCATTAATTCAGGATCAGGAAATTGCGCGGTTGTTAAATGCGCTTTAAAAATTTCTTCACTAATATTATCTACAGATAATTCATGTTTAGCTACTTTTTCAGCAATTACCTTAGCAGCATTTACAATTTCCCATTTTGCACTGTAACTTAATGCTAAAATAAGATTGAGTTTGGTATTTTTTGTCGTCAAATTCATGGCCTCCTGAAGCTCATCCACACAATTTTCGGGTAAACAATTCATATCGCCGATTACATGAAGACGTACACCACTTTTATTGAGGCTTTCGACTTCATTTCGGATAGTACCTGCTAACAATTCCATGAGACCGTTTACTTCTGTAGCGGGTCTTTTCCAGTTTTCGGTGGAAAAAGCATAAAGTGTAAGATATTCAATACCTATTTCAGCACATCCTTCCACTACATCGCGCACACTTAATACACCATGCTGATGTCCAAACAATCTATCTCTGCCTCTCTCTTTTGCCCAGCGGCCATTTCCATCCATTATAATGGCGAGATGTTTGGGTATCTTTTGCTTATCAAGTAAATCTATCATAATATGTAGAAAGTCGTCAAAAATACATGATTCAAGGCTTGGAAGTAAGTTAAAATAGGAGCGTAAAATTAGTTTAACACAGCTTTCACACATAAGAATGGATTAAATTGTGTGTTGGGAGAACTTCCTTCCGGAATAAACTACGCAAAGTTTTAAATAGATAGCATCACATATTTTTTTAATCTTGATGTATTGCAGCAATACTTGCCATGAAACACGTGCTTTCCTTGCAGAAAAATAAAGCAAGGAACAAGCGGCTTGTTATTCGAAATCGGGGGAGAGCGTGAAAGGAAAATTCTCGGCTGCAAACAGTTATTGTCTTTTCAATGAATTCTAATTTCTCTTAAAAATGAAAATGACACTTCGCATTTTTTGCTATATTTGTGAGAATAAAAAAAATTGAATATGCGGATTTTAATGTTGGGCTTGCTGAGTTTATTATGGATACTTCCATCATGTAAAAAAACCATTAGTACGGATGAGCCATTGCCAAAGGTTCGCAAACAAGCGCTTTATATTTCGACAAACAATTACAATTTTATTAGCTTCGACCCGGCAACAGGTGCTAAAAATTGGGAAGTTCCATTAAAAGGCGTTAACGAAGGAGTACCAGTAGTTATAAAACAAACAATCTACTTGCTTGCAAAGAATGGATTTTTATATGGCATTGATGCAATATCGGGTAAGATAAGGTTGGAGAAAGATATGAGTTTGGGAACGGTATTAAACGTAAGTGTGCAACCTTCGCTAGCTGTTTTTGGAAATAGCATAATGATTGCGAATGCTCGCTTACTTAAAGTAGATACTTTGGGTAATGTTATGTGGAGCTATGATCCAGGGAATGAATGTTCGACCTCTCCAACCATCGCGAACGGCAAAGTATATGTTGGTGTGAAAGACGGCAGCATACACGCGGTAGATGCTAGTTCCGGCACGCAAGCTTGGACAACAACCCCAATTGCCTTCCTTGATCCAAATGATATCATATCATCGTCACCAAGGGTAAGTGGCGGCTTGGTATATTTCGGTGCCGACAACAAGCAAGTCTATGCTGTAAATGAATCTAATGGAAATCCTAAATGGAGTTATACAACTGGCGATAAGGTTCAATCTTCACCGCTAGTTTATGGTGGAATGTGTGTAATAGGCTCCCAAGACTTTATGGTTCATTGTATTGATACCACAACTGGTACAAAAAGATGGACCTATGAAACATCTGAGCGTGTATTTTCATCACCTACGATTCATGAACTTACCAATACGGTATTAGTAGGTAGTTATGATTTTAATTTGTATGCGATTGACCATGTAACAGGCAAATTGAAATGGAAATACCCTGCTGGAAGTTTAATTAAATCATCTCCTTTGGTGTTGGATAACTTTGTTTACTTCACTGCTTTTGACCGTTACTTATATTGTGTAGATATTCGCAATGGTTCATTGGTATGGAAATCATTTTTAAATGGTGGCAGCGAAAGTTCACCTTTTATTGATGCTGTTTTCAACGACCAAGGCCAAGATATTGGTTTGAGTCCTAGTATAAGTGGTATGAGTAAGTATTAGTTTCAGGAGTTCTATAAATTTCACAATGAATTACATGAGTGCTTCCTCACTTTTATAATACTTGTCATCCTAAGAATTTAACAAGAACATTTGGGCTAGGGAATAGTAAGCTATTTTGACAACAAAGCTTTTTTCAAAGTTTCTGGTACATTCAGTCTCTATGGTGTTCATCATTCATGCTTTGAAAAATTAGGTGCTATATTAATGTTATCTGTGTTCATTTACCACATTAAAGTAGTTTCATGGATAATCATTCAAATTTTTCTTCAAAGGATAAGACGCTGAGAGATTTATAATACCGATTAGACAAATGTAATAGATTAAAATTTAGTTCCTCCATTTAATCTAAACATTTGTATCCATAGGCATTCACCATTTTCGTCAAGTGAAATGTATAATATAAAATTAATGTCAAAATGGTATAAGAAGTTTAATCTTTACTTTTTCAATCGCTGTTTCATCAACATAATACGATGAAAGCTTTCTTCTATGCGACTCATGGGTATTTCACCATTTAATACTAATTTCTTAATGACGGCATGAACATTACTTGGTGCATAATTATCAGCACCTTTAATATTATTGCTGAACATAAGTATATCTACTCCTGCGTTGATTGATTTTTTAATACTTTCTTCGAATCCATAATAGCTACTAATAGCATGCATTTGCATATCATCACTTACTACCACACCTTCATAGCCCATTTGTTCGCGTAAAATACCCGTAATGATTTGCTTCGATAATGTCGCAGGCAGGCCACTTGAATCTAATTTTCGATTCACAATATGTGCGGTCATTATGCAATCCACCATGTTCTTATCAATCAACATTTTGTAAGGTACAAGTTCTTTTTTATGCCAAGTTTTACTTACATCCGCAATACCTAAATGTGTGTCACTGTTGCTACTGCCATGACCCGGAAAATGCTTAACCACAGTAAGAATATGCTCATCATGATGAGCTTTTATGGTAAGGCTGGCGTGATGGGCAATTTCTTCAACATTGCTAGAATAACAACGTTGCCTTTTACCCAGCACTGGATTATTTGCTTGAAAAATATCCAAGACAGGTGCATAATTAAGATTGATAGATAAATTGTCTAAAGTAGATGCGATGGTTTGAGCAACTTTAAGTGTATTGGAGTCAGAATCTAACTTACCAACCGATTGTGCTGATGGTATAGGTGGAAAACCATATTTTGTTTTCAATCGATTTACCTGCCCCCCTTCTTGGTCGATAGAAATGAACAAAGGTATTTTGGCTACCGATTTCAGCTTCTTATTTAAAGCAAGTAAGTTTTTTGATGTTTGATTTGGATTCAAGTTATACTCATACAATAATACGCCACCAATAATGCCCTTCTGTATATCGTGCATGATGGATGAATTATTGGTTACTGAATTACCTTGCATACCCACCATTATCATTTGCCCAATTTTTATATCCAAACTATCATCTTGCGCCTGCGAAGTATGTCCAATAGTTAGACAATAAAAAATAAGTAAAAGGGCGCGCATGGAATAATAAGTTTTAAAAAATATTAAGGATTAAGCCGAGATAATTGCCACGTGTCGTTGTTTCCTTTTATGTAAACTAATCTGTCATGCAAGCGATTTGCGCGTCCTTGCCAAAACTCAATACGATTCGGATTTAATGAATAACCACCCCAATGCGGCGGTTTAGGAATTATAGTATTTTGATATTGTTCTTGCAATTTCTTCATTCTATTTTCCAGTTCATCTCTTGTATGTAGTATTTCACTTTGATGAGAAGCCCATGCCCCCAATTGACTTTCGACGGGACGTGAATGAAAGTACTGTGTTGAGGCCTCCTCTGAAATTTTGCTCACTTCACCTTCAATGCGGATTTGACGTTGCAATTCTTTCCAATGAAATAGTAAACTCGCAAATGGATTAGCGAATAACTCTTGACCCTTATGGCTATTGTAATTGGTAAAAAATGTGAATTGGTTTTCTTCTAAATCTTTCAACAAAACCATGCGTGCATGTGGTTTGCCAAAAGCATCTGCAGTAGCAAGCGTCATGGCATTTAAGTCTTGAATTTCAGCAATTATGCCTTCTTGAAACCATTCTTGGAATAAAATGATGGGATTAGAATCAACGTCTGACTCTCGTAACGAAGCTAAAGTATATTCCTCACGCAAAGCGGCAATATCGGACTTCATGTTAGCGTTCAGCTTTTGGGGTTACTATTTAACATATTTTCGCATCACATAGACCATTGCTACTGCCATGATTAGACAATATGCCCAACAACCATATTCTCCTATAATGTTACCAATGTCATAGATTGATAGTAATGTATAATTCATACTCTTAAATTGATAGCGCAAATGTAAGAAATTATTCTCGTTTACGGTGGCGGAATTTGAATACAAATCCAGCTTGCACTATCGACTTGCCATAGCCCACTTCTAAAAAAATCGCATTACGCGTTAAGAAATAATACCGAACACCTAAACTCATTTCGCCCGAAATCATATAAGGCTCTTTAAATCTAGCATTAAATGTAGTATCCTCAGGGCCATAATTTGTGAAATCGGAGTGTGAAGTATAATTATAACCAGCCCCTCCTCCTAAATAAACATCTAAATCTCTGGATACAAACAAGTGATAATTGAATCGTAAGTTAAGCACTAAATCGTTATATGTAGTGCCATAACGAAAGGCCAAGGTATCTAAAAAGAGAGGGTCGGGTTTGCGGCGAAGCCAATCTGACTTGTAGCGTGAGTAATTTGCTGTGAGCGCCACACTTAATTTCCGACTCAATCCATATTCAAACTTAAAGCAAAATGGACCTACTCCCACCACCCTGAATGCTTCTTCATTGCGATGATAATCAAACAATTTCTTATCCAATCGAGGTTGACCATAACCATAAAAGAAATGCATTTGACCTTTTTCGTGGGCTTTTAAATCCCAGTAATAATCCCATCTTGGAATTTTGAAAAGTTGTGCATTCGATGAGGTTGACCAACTTAGTATTACGATAACGACAAGTAAAATTCTCTTCATGCTTGGTATAAAAATTTTAAAAATAAAAGCTTCGACTTTTGACAACCCAAGTCATCTTAATTAAGCCTGTTTTAACATTTAAGCCACCAAATTAAATCAAAAACATCTAAATGAAGGTAAATATTATTATTTTGTTTATGAAAAATTAAGAAAGTACCACTTTTTCGACACCTATTTCAAGTTCACCCAAATCAAGCATGGCATTGATAAGACTTATCTTTTTATAATTTCCTAAATCTTTCATGCGTATATTTTTTTCAACTAATTCATTATTTGCCAATAAAAATGACCTTTGAGTTCCATGCAAAATTGGAGTTTTTGGGGTGTGCCATTCATTACCATTCCAAAGCGCAATATTAGCATAGCTGCTATCTGTTAAATAGCCATTTTGTTCAACTATTATATCTTGATTGGGCAATAAGTTATTTGTATAAGCAAGCCAAACATTACGTTGCGAAAACTTCAAATGATATCTAATATCATCATCTTCTACAATAATAAGTTGATTGATAGGACGCTTTTGATAGACTTGTATTTCTGTTGTAAAATCTGTTTCGTTGTAAAATAATTTTAATTTAAATAAGCCATCCGTTGGAATCAGCTGTTCAATAGAATCCCAATCAATATCTGCCATTTCTTTACCCCATAACATGCGTGAAGCATAGCGCATACGAGTTTCATGCCAATAAGTGTTATAAAGCTTACCATGTAAAGCCTTTATGCTCTCGAATAAAGGGAATATCTCACTAAGCGACTGGAACATATATTTTTTGAATCAGTTCGTTATATTCATCTTCACATTGACTATTAATTGTAATGCCTCCGCCACTTTTGTAAACAAAACCATCGTTTACTTTTTCAATAAATCGAATGAGTACACAACTATCTATATTATGGCCATCAAATAAAAATGCTACACCCGTATAATATCCACGTTCATAATCTTCAGCCTCATGAATTATTGAAACAGTCTTTTTTTTAGGCGCGCCACTAATCGAACCTGCGGGTAATAACTTGAAGATAGTTTCTGCTAAATTTTCTCGAAAATTGTTGGGCAATTTGCCGCTGATTTTCGAGCTGGTTTGTACCAATTCTCCATGTACAGTCTTAATAGTATCAATATATCTAAACTTCTCCACCTTCACTTGGCTTGCAACTGAACTTATGTCGTTTCGCAATAAATCAACTATCGTGTAATGTTCCGCCTTTTCTTTTTCATCTGCTAACAATCTTTCTATCGCATTGGGTAAATTAGCATCAATCGTACCTTTCATTGGAAAAGTATAAATTTCATTTTGAACAATTTGTATAAATGTTTCTGGCGAAAAACAAACCCACTCATTTTTAAACAATATTTTATATTTTGCTTGAGCGGTCTCAAATACTTTTTGCAGACTTGCGTCTAGTTGGACTGGAGTTTGTAAGGTTAAATTAGTAAGAAAGGAATTGCCATATTGCAAATTCTGCTGCACAATATCAAACTGCTTCGCATAAATCTCCTTGGATACAGCTTGCGCTTGCAGATCTATAGCCTCATTTGAAGGCTTATTTTTTTTACAATTGGAATAAGTTGGAAATTCTATAAAAATATTCTCATCGGCAAGATCCGACAAAGTAAATAAAATAGGCTTATTAATATCAAAATCTACCAAAAGCAAAAAAGGTTCATGCTTTGCAGCATAAGAATTAACTTGATTGAAAATAGTTTGAAATTGATGCAAAAAATTATGTTTTATTTGTGTAAAATTAAGGCTTTGCGGTTATTGTTGATTGACAATTATGATTCATTTACCTACAACATTGTAGAACAATTACGTTGTTTACAAATAAATGAAATTCAAATAAAAAAGAATGATGAAATAGATGCACACAAAGCTTCACATTACGATAAAATTATTATTTCACCCGGACCAGCAACACCTCGTGAATCAGGTAATATAATTAGCATTATTCGTTCACTTACAAGCACTCATTCGATTTTAGGAATTTGTTTAGGTCATCAAGCGATAGCAGAAGCCTTAGGTGGCAAACTCTCACAACTTTCTAATCCGCTTCATGGTTATCAAACAACAATTAAAACCAATAAATCGCACTCTATTTTTAAAGGAATTGATATGCCATGCAAAGTTGGTTTATATCATTCATGGTATGTAGATGAAAACCATTTGCCAGATTGCTTGGAGATTACCTCTCATTCGAAAGAAGGGATTATTATGAGTATAAAACACAAGCTATTCGATATACATGGTGTACAATTTCACCCCGAAAGCTATATGACAAAAGATGGTTTAGAAATTATCAAAAACTTTCTTGGTGCAAAATAATTACTAATATTCTTTTCTCAACTCAGCGATATCTTTAATTAATTTAGCAACAGCTTCTTTGTTTGTGCCATCGTAAACACCTCTTAGTTTTTTCTCTTTATCTACTAAGATAAAATTTTCTGAATGTATAAATGCGGGGACACCATTTGGATCTAATTTTTCTTCCACAGGTATGATGTAGCTGTAAATTGCCATTCGGTACAAACTATCTTGATTCCCTGTTAAAAACATCCATTGCTTACCATCCGCTTCATATTTTAATGAATACCTCTTTAGCTGCTCAATGGTGTCTTCTTCGGGCTTTACAGTGTGTGATAAAATAGCAAAATCTTCTTGCCCACGATAAGCTTGGTATACAGCCGTCATATTTTCGTTCATAGTTGGGCAAATGCCTTCGCAGGTTGAAAAGAAAAATTCTGCGACATAAATTTTGCCTTCCATATCATGCTCCGTAACGATTTTACCATCTTGGTTGGTGAATGAAAATGGCATTACCTTTTGTCCAGGCTCCCCTAAAACAGGCAATCGCCGCGGATGCTCCTTCATAACTTTATAATAATAGGTTAAAAACCCGATTCCTAAAAGCATGAAAAATGATAATAAAATAATGGCTGTTCTGTTCATGGCGGCAAAGGTAGTTTACCAAAAATACCAATGCCTTAATTTTTTACGAATGAATTGTTAGGACAGATTGCATTGAATGATATTCTATAGAAAATTCCTTTTCTCTGCCTAATTTTTGTAATTACTCAACACTCACCAGTTTCCATAACTTTTCATCCTCGTTCCATTGAAACTGATATTTAGATTCTAACGGATTCGAATTTGCTGTAAGGTTATAATTGAATGGTATCCCCGTAATATTCATACGACCATATTTATCAAAACGAATACGACGCGCTTTATCATCGCCCCTTGGACCAATTCCTTCCAAGGTGAATTCTTGACACAAAAGTGTAGGAAGAAGTAAAAAATAGAATACACAAAGCATAAGTAAGGGAGAAGTATTTCCAAAATTTCCACTTCATTTCTTCTTTGTTAATCGTTTTATGGTTTGTTGCATTGAAACGTTCGGAGTGATTTCTTCAAGGTTGTAAAATTAACACTAAACTTGTTAGTGAGATTTCATACATTTGAAAAGGTATATGTTACAAAAGAAATGGCTCTCACAGGAAGTAGATTTGCAGCACGCAAATCAGTTACATGCAGATTTACGCATTCATAAATCACTTTGCGCGCTCTTAGTTTCAAGAGGAATTGTCACCTACGATCAAGCTCGAAAATTTTTTAGAACATCATCAAGTGATTTAGTAGACCCTTTTTTGATGAAAGGCATGATGTTGGCTGTCAATCGCATTCAAGAAGCAATTTCACGGCAAGAAAAAATATTAATTTATGGCGACTATGATGTAGATGGAACAACTTCCGTGGCTGTAGCCTATAGCTTCTTTAAACGAATACACCCATATATCGAATATTATATTCCACATCGATTTAGTGAAGGTTATGGAGTTTCTGAAAAAGGGATTCAGTACGCGATAGATCATGAATTTAAATTAATCATAACTTTAGATTGTGGTATAAAATCGGCTAGTTTGATTAGCAAAGCAAAAAATCATGGCATTGATACTATTGTATGTGACCACCATTTACCTGGCGATGAAATTCCCGAAGCCATTGCAATACTTAATCCTAAACAAGCAGACTGCAATTACCCTTATAAAGAATTATGTGGCTGTGGTATTGCTTATAAACTGATTTCTGCTTATGCAAAAAAATTTCAGGTAAACGAAAATCATGTGGATGATTATTTAGATTTGGTTGCGACTGCCATTGCAGCAGATATTGTACCGATTACTGACGAAAATAGAACTTTATGTGTACTAGGCTTACAAAAGGCAAATTCAAATCCATCTATACCGCTTAGTGCTTTAAAGCAAATAAGTGACATGAATAAAGAATTTACAATCAGTGACTTGGTATTTATTATTGCCCCACGAGTAAATGCGGCAGGTAGAATGGATGATGCTAGAAAGGCAGTCGAATTATTTATAGCTGATAATGATGCTGAAGCAATCTCGCTTGCTGCGCAACTTCAAGAAGACAATAATGACAGACGCGATATTGATAAAAGTACCACTGCCGAAGCGATTGACCAACTAGCATTTCATGAAACGAATCAAATCGATCATGCAACAGTTGTTTACCAATCGCATTGGCACAAAGGTGTGGTGGGTATTGTTGCATCGCGATTAATTGATTATAGATATTGTCCTACGATTGTGCTAACATTATCGAACGGGAAAATAACCGGTTCTGCAAGATCCATCAAGGGGTTTAATATGTTTGAAGGCTTAAATCAGTGCTCCGATTATTTAGAAAACTATGGCGGGCATTATTACGCTGCTGGATTAACGATGCGCGAAGAAAATTTACTGCCATTCACAAAACATTTCAATGAAGTAGTAAAACAAACTATTCCAAGTGATATGTTACAACCAAGTATTGATATTGATACTGAACTAGATTTAAAGGATTTGACAGATTCTTATATGAACATCTTAAAACAATTTGCACCTCATGGACCTGAAAATATGAGACCCATTTTCAAGGCAAAAAAAGTAATGGATTATCAAAGTTTATCCAGTATTGTCAAAGAAAAGCATATTCGCTTCGTCATATTTCAACCAGGCAGTAAAACGATAAACGGTATAGGATTTGGGCTAGTAGATAAATTTGATTTGGTGAAAAGCGGCAATCCTTTTGATATCTTATTTCATATTGAAGAGAATCTCTTTAATGGTCGAACTTCATTGCAACTTAAAGTACTTGATATAAGAGCAAGTGAATCATGAGATGTTAATTCAACTTGAAAGGTGCGATTAAATCAAACTCTGGAATATTTACGCGAATTAATTTTTTATTCATCAGATTTTCCATTTGATAATGACCTATCATTCTGCCTAAATCGGTGCGTAAATTAACCCCTGAAACATATTGATGGGATTCCCCAGCTTCTAATACAGGTTGCAACCCTACAACACCTTCACCTTCTACCTCACGGTAAGTGCCATTGCTATCGAATATATGCCAGTGCCTTCGTAATAATTTTACTGGGAAATTAGCATTGTTGTCGATAGAAACACGATACACAAAAAAATAATCGTTCAAATATGGATTTGACTTTTCATGACTGTAAAAAATTTCTACCGTGATGCAAATGCCTTCGGTAATATGTTGTACCATGTAATTGTAAAAATAGGATTTTTTCAATACGACCATCTAATTTTATAAAATTTTCACATTTGCCATGATCTTTTCCTGACTTTCCATCTCACGCGCTTCTTTTTCAAAAGGATTATTATAATATCCATACTTAAATGAATAGTATACATATTTTATCGGAAAAATGAAGTACCCATGCTTCAGCCA
>JBIIJE010000084.1:0-12074 GCA_044234005.1 Chitinophagaceae bacterium
GAAATGCCATTACCACTTTGATTGATAGGTTGCCAACTATATGTTGCAGCACCACTTCCCGTTAAGGTGGAGCTTTGACCGTTACAAATAGATGCTGCATTTGCAGAAGCTGTTACATTTGGATTATTATTTACAGTCACATCAACACTCGTTGTTGCTGAACATCCATTTGCATCAGTACCCGTAACTATGTAAGTAGTTGTAATTGTTGGTGAAACAGAAATGCCATTACCGCTTTGATTGATAGGTTGCCAACTATAAGTTGCAGCACCACTTCCCGTTAAGGTGGAGCTTTGACCGTTACAAATAGATGCTGCATTTGCAGAAGCTGTTACATTTGGCGGCGTATAGACAACTATTTCAACTGTACTTTGCCCTGTGCAACCCGAACTTGCTGTTCCAGTTACAGTATAAATTGTTGTAGCTATTGGATTTACAGAAACACTCGCTCCCGATAAATTGCCTGGCATCCATATATAACTATCTGCCCCATTGGCCTGCAAGGTTGTACTTCCATTTGGACATACGGTGAGATTTGTTGCAGATGCATTTATCATAGGTTGGCTTGCTGTATTTACAGTAGCGCTTCCAGAACTTGTTCCAAAACATCCAGCGCCAATTAACCCTGTAACTGTATAAGTTCCGTTAGGTGGGTTATTATAAATATAAGGGCTGCTTGTTTGCCCAATGATAGAATTAGTCCCACCGAATCCATCAGCAATATCGAAATCCCACGGTGGGGTTCCCGTTAAATCAACTGTAATAGATGGACTACCTCCTGTACATGAAGTGCCACCACCCGCCATTACAGCCGTTGGAATGGGTTTAACTACTGCAGTAACCGCTTGACGTGTTGCACTTACACAAGTACCATTTTGTGCTTGCACATGAAAAGTGTAATTGCCAGCTACTTGAGAATTGGATAAGGTTAAATTATTACCCACAACTCCTATTGTTATTTGATTACCATTAGTTGCTGCATCCCAATAAGTATAAGCGATTGCTGATGGACTGCTACCTGCTCCGAGAATTGTTATTGGCAATCCTTGACAAACTGGAACTGGAGTTAGACAGTTTGGAACACCAGGCGTTATACAATTTATTGCAGGCGGTGTTGTGCCATTGATAATAAAATCAGGAGCAGCAGCATTATTGCCTACATCGAAAATATAAAAAGTACCAGTTCCAGTTGCATTGTGTGGAATAAACCTAAAAGTAACTGTTGTGGTGTTGGGCACATTTTGCAAAGCCGCAATTCCACTCATTGCAATTGGACCAAGCGTCGCTCCAGAAGAAGTAGAATTTGCTAAAGCAAATGGAGCGCCAATATCCGTAAAATTTGTCCCATCTAATGAATATTGAATCAACAAGGCTGCCGGACCAGTACTTGACCTTCTGTATGACAAAGGATTGAAAGAAAAAACTGATAAATCATACCCCGCCGAGGCCTTGATACTGCATGTGAAAAACTTATTCGCTGCAATGGCATCACTAATTGTGTTGACACCAGTATTTGTTTGCCATGTACTTCCTCCCCAAGCACGTGCAGCAGCACCAGTACCCGTTACTACGCCAGACGCTCTCACAAGGGGCCCAATAATCACATTGGGATCCGACGCAGTTGCAGCATAAGGACTAGGGCCCCAATTTGTTAGTGCATTCATTTCCCATGAAGCCAATGCAATCTGGGCAAATAAATTCGAATTGAATAAAAGAGTGAAGGAAAGAATAAAAGAAAGTAAAAATTTGGGTAATTGTAAACGCATAATCATTTGAATTTTGTAAAAAAACAAAGGTGTATGATTATTTCTGCATCAAAAAATTTTACCAATAAAGTAATACACAATTAACATTGTTTATTCAACAAATGAATCCAAATTTTGTAAATATTGTTGCCATTGCCAAGCACTTAGCATCATGTCATCAATTGTGTATATTGGCTTCCAGGCTAAAAGCTCCTTAGCTTTGCTATTGTCAGCATAAATAGATATCACATCACCAGCCCTTCTTTCACTTATTTTATAATTCAACTTCAAACCGCTTACTTTTTCGAATGAATGAATAGCTTCAATCACAGAAACTCCATTGCCACTTCCTAAGTTGAATATTTCAAATACTTTATTAGTATTATTTTTTATCAAATATGTAATTGATTTAGTATGAGCATTAGCAATATCCATCACATGAATATAATCCCTAATACATGAGCCGTCACGGGTATCATAATCGCCACCCCAAACATGCATCATTGGCAAGAGGCCAGCCGCCGTTTGGGTAATGACTGGGACAAGATTATTTGGCTTGCCTATTGGAACTTCTCCATTTAAACCACTCAAATGTGCTCCAACTGGATTGAAATATCTGAGTAATACAATGTTAACGGAAGAGATTTTAGATAAATCAGTAAGTATTTGTTCTCCCATTTGTTTTGTTGTCGCATAGGGGCTTTCAGATGGAGCCAATGGTGTTTCTTCCGTTACAGGTAAATTTTGGGCATTGCCATAAACAGAACAAGATGAAGAAAAGACAAAATGCTTAATGTTAAACTTATCAACACATTTTAATAAGTTTAGCAATGAAACAATATTATTTTCATAATACATTAAAGGCTTTTCTACACTTTCCCCAACGGCTTTAAAGGCTGCAAAATGTATGATACCTGCTATTTCTTTTTCATGTTCAAAAAAATTCTCCAATGCTGCAAAATCGCATAAATTAATATTATGATTTAGGACTGATTTGTTCGTTATTTTTCCAACAGCCTCCAAACCAATCAAACTCGAATGAGAAAAATTATCGATAGAAATAACCTCAAAGCCATTTCCTAATAAATCAATAATTGTATGAGAACCAATATACCCCGCACCTCCTGTCACTAAAATTTTTGCCATATTTAATTTATTAACTTGCAAATATATTGCCACAATATTATCTTTTACTTTGCATTTCTGCTCGAGGCTCTACAAAATATTGTTCTACTTTTGCACGCAACTAAAAAATAATATCATATGAGTTTTATCACACATGTTCATGCAAGACAAATTTTAGATTCACGCGGTAACCCAACGGTTGAAGCAGAGGTATTTACTGATGAAGGTGCTATGGGCCGCGCTTCAGTTCCCTCAGGAGCAAGCACAGGTATACACGAAGCAGCAGAATTGAGAGACAATGATAAAAAAACCTACATGGGCAAAGGTGTTTTAAAAGCTGTAAAAAATGTAAACTCTTTGATACACAATGCGCTTATAGGAATGGATATAACAGACCAACTAGGCATTGATCAAACTATGTTGTCTTTGGATAAAACAACCAATAAAAGCAAACTTGGCGCCAATGCAATTTTGGCTGTAAGCCTTGCTGCATCCAAAGCGGCAGCCGAAGAAACGGGCATGAGTCTTTTCAGATATATAGGTGGTACGAATGCTAAAACATTGCCCGTTCCAATGATGAACATATTAAACGGAGGGGCGCATGCGGATAATAAAATCGATTTTCAAGAATTTATGGTTATGCCTGTTGGTGCCGCTAGTTTTAGTGAAGGATTACGATGGGGCACCGAAATTTTTCATACCCTCAAGACTGTTTTAAAAAAGAAAGGCTACTCTACAAATGTAGGCGACGAAGGAGGTTTTGCACCCGACATTCAAAGTAATGAAGAAGCCATTGAAACTGTATTAACTGCTATTCAGCAAGCTGGATTTAAGACAGGCTCACAAATAGTAGTTGCAATGGATGCTGCCAATAGCGAGCTTTGGGATGCGAAGCAAAAATGCTATGTTTTCAAAAAATCGAGTGGTAAGAAAATGAAAAGTGAAGAGCTGGTAAAATTTTGGGAATCGTGGGTAAAACAGTATCCTATTGTTTCGATTGAAGATGGCTTAGCGGAAGATGATTGGAAAGGCTGGAAAATGTTAACAGATGCAATTGGCAGCAAGGTACAATTGGTGGGCGACGATTTGTTTGTGACTAATGTGGACAGATTAGAAAAAGGTATTCAAGAAAATATCGCAAATGGATTATTGGTGAAGGTTAATCAAATTGGAAGTCTTACAGAAACTATTAATGCCGTTACTTTAGCACAACATGCGGGGTATAATACGATCATGTCGCACAGAAGTGGAGAAACAGAGGACTCAACCATTGCTGATTTGGCAGTAGCATTAAATTGTGGACAAATAAAAACAGGCTCAGCTTCTCGATCGGATAGAATGGCCAAATACAATCAGCTTATCCGAATTGAAGAAGAATTAGGAAGCAATGCTATTTACTTAGGCAAAAAACTAAAGTTTGGTAAATAAAATTTGATCTAACTATTTTAAAGAAATTAGCCTTGCAAGATAAAAACTGCAAGGCTAATTCTTTTTTAAATCACGGGTATGAACCCCAAAGCAAGCTTTGGAAATAAAAAATCGGAGCTTCCTCATATCGGGATTCAAAAATCTAAAATTCGTACCTCATTTTGATTTTTGTAATAAGATACACAAAAGTAGCCTTGTAGTTGCAAATGAAATTCAAGTCAATTTTCTCACTGCAATTTTAGATTCCTATTTTTAACTACAAAATATTCGTCGTTAAACTTCATACCAATAAATTTTCCCAATTAGACTTATTAGACAAAACGTGAGAGCGATTAGAGGATAATACTACCTACAATCTCGGCAAACCCTTATAAATACAGGTATTATAAAAATATATTGAAAAGTTTTTTTTTATTATATGCGTTACCATATCTTCGCGCCGGAGAGATGGCAGAGTGGTCGATTGCGACGGTCTTGAAAACCGTTGTCTGTTACAGGACCGGGGGTTCGAATCCCTCTCTCTCCGCTGAAAACAAAGGCCCCTGTTTATGGGGCTTTTACAATCTA
This sequence comes from Chitinophagaceae bacterium, assembly GCA_044234005.1. Taxonomy (GTDB): domain Bacteria; phylum Bacteroidota; class Bacteroidia; order Chitinophagales; family Chitinophagaceae; genus OLB11. The sequence goes on from JBIIJE010000084.1 coordinate 4,866, forward strand.
AGAAAATTGTTATTTCGAACTTTAGTAAATATCTTCTTGTTAATAGGAAGAAATAGAATTTGCGATTTTGAATCAGAACTATAAGTTGCTTGAATCATATTTATAATTTACCAACAGTTTTTTTAGTAAATGGGATTAGATTCTAATTCTATTCATTGGAAGGGAATGAGCCAATTCACATTCATGTTGTAAAAGCTGAGGCTAATGGAAAATATGAATTGAACCACAAGTTGAGGTAGCTTATTTTCATAACTGCACAAAATCGGAAGAAAAAGAGATAATGGAAGCAGTTGAAACAAATATTTATTTAATCAAAACTAAATGGAATGAACACTTTTCAAAATAGATATGACAGTTTAGAATCGATAATTTTTGAATCCAATTTGAAAATGGTAGCAGTTGATTTTCATACAGAAATTAATACTATGCTGATAGTATTAAATACGGTTAGTATCGTTAACTCTGAAATCAATATTACGGATAGACTAAAAGGGCATCCATTGAACAATTAAAGGATTATTCTATCATTGCGCAAGATACTGGTATTCATTGGCCCTCTCTTGATGAGGATATTAGTTTAAAAGGATTATTTCGTTCTGCAATACAGAAGCAACTTAACAGCCATAGGGAATTGGCATTGAGTTAATAAAGGATTTGATCAACTCTGAATCAATTACGAAATGGTTCGAATCTTTTACACTAAAGTCCGCCAAACAAAATGAGAATAATTAAGAGAATGAGAATGAATATTCAAATTCTGTAGATTCATTCTCATACCAATTAGACATTAAATATAGAGTTATAATTTTGATGTATAACTGATTGCTGCAAAGTGAAATAATTCTATCTGTTGTTAGCTTTTTCCGAATAATGTGCGACAATCGTTGATTTATTTATTCCAAACTTTTAAAAGCATGCATAGCTAATTCTTGTTTAATAAAGTGCCATATTCTTTCAGCAGGATTAAGTTCAGGACTATATGTTGGCAAAAACAATAAAGCTATATTATCAGCAATTGGCAATGTGCGTGCATGATGGAAAGAGCCATTGTCAAGAATAATAATTTTAAACTCATTTTTATTTTGCATGGCAAGTTCATTAAGGAACAGTTAAAACATGTCTGAATTACAGTAAGGCAGTTCGAACATAAGTGATGCGCTATTAATGGGTGAGAATGCACCAAACAAATAGAAATTATCAAATTTGTGCTGATACGGCATAATAGGTTTGATACCACGCTTACATAACTTTCTTCTTGTAATAGTTTGAAGTCCTAAGTGTTTTATCTTGAAAATAGATATTGTTAGAACTGGACTTAGATTGTATATATTTATCTTTAATATGTTCTAACTTTTCAGGAAGGTTTTATAAAAACGGCTACTTCCTATTCGTCTTTAAGCACATTGCTTTTACGCCCCACCTTGAGGCGTGCTCCAAACTTTCGCTTGATAAATTTATTAACTGCATGATACTCCATTTGCAAACCAAATTTTTCATTAATCCAATCTTGAACTTGCTTATAACTTATAAAACATTCTGTTGGTGAACTCAGTTTTTGTTCTAATGCTAAATACACTTTTTCCGTGATTTGTGCTTGCTTATGTCCACCGCGTCTTTCAAGTAATAGTTCATCCAACCCTTTAATTCGATACAGCGTTCGCCATGAATGAATTGTTGCACCCATCACTCCAATGCCTTGAGATAACTCCACTAAGGTTGTGTGAGTACCCTTCTTGAGCAAAATCAACATCTGAAGCTTTTGCTGTTGCAGTAGACTGCAACCTTTCATGCGTTTACGAAGTTCTAAAATACTCTCAGAAACATTAATTTGTATTGTCTTTGCCATGTCACAAAGGTAATAAAATTAATTTATAATACAAATTTAATGTCTATATGGTATAAGCCAAATTCAATAAGGGAGTTTCTAATTTTGAATGACTGTTCCTTTTCGCAAGCCAAGTCTATACTCACAAGCATTACAGGTCCAATAAATTCTTGGATTTATCCAGCGAAGAGATGTCGATTGGCATCGAAAACTAGTCATTCCTTGCTGCGCTCGGTGTGTTTTGAAAAAAATCAATACATTGCTACTCGATGTCATAATGCTGTAACAATTGTGTCAATTTCATACTCTTAAAATTTATAACACAAAGTTCAAGACCAGCTATGTATTGAGTTTACGTTGCGGTGTACTTTTACGGATTATCATTCAGTTTTTATAGGCATAGAACAGGAAACGACTGAACAGGCAATCCTCTGCGGAAGAAAGTAAATGGTAGCCTGTTCCGTTGTGCCTGACAAAGCCACTGCCAAATGGGGTTCGTTAATTTTCTGCTGCTGCAGACTATACTATTTGGATAGATGCGAAGTGAAGTGCAGTTTAATGGAAGCCTCAGTATTAGCATTAAGAATAGTATTAATACCTTTACGAGCGATGATAGTTAAATGAATGATATTATATTCAATGGTGGAATACAAAAAAAGAAGAAAAAAATAACTTTAAGTCACGGAATTCTTCCACGACATGCAACTATCCACACAGACTCAGGGCTGAGGGCATTCTAAAGAAAAGTCAAATTGAGGATACTCTATGGGGGAGAATATTGTTGGAAAAGAAATTGAAAACTATTTATGGGTAATAATAATATAAGAATCGAGATAATTGTTTTATTTTTATGAATAACAAAACATGAGCAATACAACCAAACCGATAATCTGTGCGCATAAGGTATTGATGATTAAACCTGCACAATTTGGATTTAATGGACAAACAGCTGAAACCAACACGTTTCAAAAAAAACTATCCGAGAATCATAATATACATGAAGAGGCCATCAAGGAGTTCATGCAGGTTGTTAACCGATTGGATTCAAAAGGTATTGAGGTACTTGTTTTCGAATCAGATGATACCGATGCCCCGGATGCCATATTTCCTAATAACTGGTTCAGCACCCATCAGGATGGCACCTTCATACTATATCCGATGTTCGCAGAAAACAGAAGAAGGGAGCGTAATCTGAAGGCTATAACCATGATAAAAAACAACTGCCATGTGACGAATTTTGTTAATATTTCAGACTTAGAAAACCAAAACCTGTACTTAGAAGGAACAGGTAGTATTGTTTTTGATCACGGCGCACGAATAGCCTATGCCGCGATAAGTCCAAGAACTGATAAAATCCTTCTGAATCAGGTATGCGATATCATATCATATAAAGCCCATCCCTATTCGTGCAAGGATTCCAAGGGCAATGATTTTTATCATACTAATGTGATTCTTCATATCGGCAATGGATATGCGGTGCTCTATGAACAGGGAATCGGAAATCAAAATGAAAAAACAAACTTGGTCGAATCGCTGAAGGAATCAGGAAAAGAGGTACTGCCCATCTCCTTAGAGCAGGTATCGTCATTTTGCGGCAATATGCTTCAAGTGAAAAACCAAAAAGGCGATCTCTTTCTTTTGTGTTCAGAAACCGCCATCAAAGCATTCAACCCCTCTCAAAAAAAAGTATTGGAAAGATATTCCGAAATTCTTCCTTTCCATATTCCAACCATTGAACACATCGGGGGAGGTGGTATACGATGTATGATAGCGGAATTGTATTAATTGATTAATCCTTGTTTTGTAACGATTTTCTGTGAAAGGGACAATCATATGGTAAATCGGGTTTAGGTTTACCAATTACCGGATCTTGGTAAAAATAGTTAGGAGTTACAATTGTGTTGTCATAGTACTTATGGAAAACCTTAAGGGAAGAAGTACTCATTGGCGGAGCAATCCATATCCAATCGGCAGTTATTTCCCTGCCACGTCGTTGCTCCGATTCTTCAAATTGTATGAACTGTTCGGAGCTTTCATGGTGGCTTGAAATAGAAACTCCGCCCTTTTCAAATGAATACAAAACTGCACGATTCAGTTCCAAAATAGCCCTATCCTTCCAAAGCGTATTATCCTTTCGGGTATCAAGACCTATTTTGTTTGCAATAACAGGAAGCATGTTATATCTGTGGGCATCTCCAAAGTTCCTTGAACCTATTTCAGTAACCATATACCACCCGTTGAAAGGAGCAGCCGTATAACAAATACCGCCTATCTCGAGCATCATTTCAGATATAATAGGCACCGTGTACCAAAACAAACCTAAATCTTGAAACCATTCATATTCCGGATGCGAAATAGGAATAATGATGCCCTCGGGTAATGTAATTTTTTTTACCCGTTGATCCCTGCCTGGCCATTGTATAGCATGGGGAAGAACCTCAAATGAGGTATTTTCAAAAACATGTCCGCTTTGTTTGCACCATTCTGTAAAGTCAATTTCCACAGGATCTCCAATCACTGAACCATCTTCTTGCAAATGACCGGCAAAATGAATCAATTGCTGGTTAAGTATACGGGGACCTTCCTTTTCATTAGGAAGCTTTTGTCGGAAGACCGTTATTGTGGATCGTATTTTCCCATTATTGAATGCGTATTGAATGTGATGCTCTAATGCACTGAATATGTCATCTTCCTCTGACAGGTGACGAGCGTCAATCACTTTTAGCGTCTTCCAATAAAGACGACCAACACATCGATTACTGTTCCTCCATGCCATGCGGGCACCGTGGGTAAGTTCATCAATGGTGTGGTAATAGGTGCCACTGCGATGTATTTCATTTTTCACCTCTTCAAGACGAGTCTGCAACTTTTCGGTCATCTCCATCTCTTGATAACAGACCCGTAAAAAGGATTCCGCTTTTGAAAAAACATCATTGCTTACGCCTTTCATATTTTAAAAATTGAATAATTAACCTAATCAGTACTTTCAAATATTGGATACTTTTTTCAAATACCAAAAAAATACGATGATTTTTTGAGTTCAAACAGATTATTTTTCTACAGAGCCTAGCTAAATGGGGCGCTGTTTGCAAATCGGATATTGCAAGATTTTGCGTTGTATTAATTCCTAATGCTGCGCAAAGTGTATAATATATTTTGAATGACCTTGCCAACGACAACACCAAAGCAGGTTCAGAAAGGGCTTATGAAAGAGAAGTGATATTTGAAGCTGTAACAACTATTCTAAGAAAAGAAATAGGACAAATGCCAGAATTTCAAGTATTGGCAAAAAATCTTCATATTTCATTTTCATTTAAAACTTCTAAATTCCTTGCCTTCGTTTCACTTCTAAATACTTGTTTACTACTTGAGCTGAAAGTTGCTGAGGATCTGTATAGATAGCCATCATGCCATTCTTTTTCATTTCACGTAAGATTCGCTTTTTCTCAAAAGCAAATTTATCAGCGATTGTTTTTATATAAATATCCTCTAGATTGTCACCGCGCTGACTATGAATTTGTTTTAATTCCACATTTTCAAACATAATAACACATAGGAGATGTTTCTGATTCAGCATCCTTAAATAAGGCAACTGCCGATCAAAACCCTGCAACGTTTCGAAATTGGTAAACAACATTAAAAAGCTTCTTTGTCCGGCTCGTTGATTGAGTATTCTGTAAACCGCTGCATAATCACTTTCTAAAAATTTACTTTGTTGTTTATAAAGCACCTCATTGATTTGGATAAATTGCCTTCTATTCTTTACAGCTTGCAAAAAATCGTCAGGCTTTTCGGCAAAAGTTAATAAGCCAACTTTATCATCTTTATGCAAAGCAGTAAACGAAAACATGAGTGCCGCATTAATCGAATAATCCAACAAGCTTAAACCATTGAATGGCATATGCATTAATCGACCTTTATCTATCAAACAATAAACTTGTTTCGACTTTTCATCCATATAAGAATTTACCATCAAATCATTTCTTCGTGCAGAGGCTTTCCAATTAATAGTCCTTGAATCATCACCACGTGTATATTCCTTTACATGATCAAACTCTGCACTCATGCCTAACTTGTGTAATCTATTCTTTCCTCCTTGGGCTCGCTTGTCTGTGCTTAATAATATATGATGTTTTCGTAATTGCAAAAATGAGGGATATACTTTTACAGATCTTGCCTGATTACTGGTACATCTTCTTTGGATCAAACCAAGCATTGAGACAATAAAAATATGAATATCACCAAAATCATATTCACCACGCTCTTTAGGAGTAAGTTTATACACATGATTTTTGATTTCATTAGGGGCCAAAACAAACTTTACCAAAAAATTTCTAACCTGAAACTGTTGGGGTAATTCATCAATTAATTGTGCTTCAATTTTTATTAAAAATGATGATTTTATAACAATGAAAATTTCATTTGCATCGCCATTGCTCATCCTTCCATCTAATTTACGTGTAGCTATTACATTTGATTTTGTAAGGAAAAGTATCGCAAAATCCATCAAACAAAAACATAATAAAGTCCATGTATAGAGCTGATTGAAAAATGAAATTTCTGGTGTAAAAAAAGAAACGATGAATAAAAAGGCTAGGGTGCCCCAAAGTACAAAAAATCGAGTCGTAAAAAATAGGTCCCCAAAATATCGTTTCATAACCAAAAGGTAATTCTATGTAAGGACTTATTTAAACTTTTCTATAACCAACGCAGAGGATTTCGACGCGCAGATAAAATATAATTTTTCATGTTTACCCAAAATGCAACTATAAAGTATATAATGATAGGCGAACCGAATGTGAGAAACGAAGTGTAAATAAACCATATCCTGATATGCTCGATAGAAATATTTAGATGCTCACCCAATTGTGTGCAAATTCCAAATAGTTTCCATTCCAAAATATTTCGTAAACTTTGCATAACACAAACTTATAAAATTACTCGCAAACTTTAGCTCCTTCTACTATCAATCTTTCAAACAATAGTTTCCAAGCTGTATTTTATATCCAAGTAGTTGATAAAATCGGCCTAGACCCCTACGATTTCTATCGGGATAGGATTTGGAATACAAATTTGTATTCAATCACAAGCATTTACCACAAAGCAAGCTTTGGAAACAAAATCGAAACTTCCTCGCATCGGGATTCGAAAATTTAAAATTCTTACCTCATTTTGATTTCTGTATTGAATAGATTAATCTAATATGCAAATCATATTGGCATTAAACATCTCGATTCTGCAAATGGTTAATCTAATAAAAAACATTTGCCCACTCTCAACTATCTGTGGCTTAAATCTGCAAGTAAGTATCCGTATTCGTAATAGGTCGCCCATTTGCATCGTATCCTTGAATCAAAAAGTCAAAGCCCAATCTCCCATTTGGT
>JBIIJE010000002.1:0-70718 GCA_044234005.1 Chitinophagaceae bacterium
AATAAAAAATTGATGAATCAACCTATTCGAATTGGGTCGAAACAAACTTATAGAATTATTATTGATGTCATATTGCAGCTCAAATTCTTCAACACGATTAAAATCGTCATTATAGTTAAACCAATATAAATAACCATCAGGTGTAATTTCTACTTTGTAATTAGTTGAAGCATATCCATTCAACTTCCAAATTCCAGGTAATAGGTTTTGCGGAATTCGGTTATCTTGATTGACTACAACACAACTTGTGAAAAATAAACTTAACAAAGTAATTAGCATTAAATTTTTCATTTCTAAAACATTTAATACTATGACTATGCACTTGGAATTTAGTTAAGCTCTAAAATGCTAATTTCAATGCTTTAACAAATCAATACTTTAATTCACTTTTATAAAATCATTTGTAGGGATTGCAACTTGAGCCTCAAAAAGCGTTTTCAAATTTTCAAGCCCTCCTTGTAAATCCTTGCCTAACATACCTTCCATATCCATTGTTAAAAGCATTAGGTTAGACGGATAAGGCATATTCCCATGAAACACCCAAGTAACCTTAGTCGTATGTTCAGTTTCTATTTCTGTTTTTAAATATGCTTCTGAAGTACTTTCAAATGGTTTTATAAATCGCACTTCATAGTCAATACGCTCATTGGGGGTTATTTTTTTTATCTCTTGCTCTCCTGTTCCAACACTATCACTCGTACTTTCCCATCCTGAGATAAAGCCTACTTCGGCATCTGTACCTCTAATACTTTTTTTCATATTGGGATCCATTTTCGCCCAAATACTAAAATTTTCTTGATTTTTTTAAGTATTTAACATAATCAAAAACTGTAGCTCTACCTTTATTGATGACTAAATTTCGCTCTACTGTTTAATCCTTTTTCATAAAAGCTGCAGCAATCAAGCCTATTGCAACTATACCTATTACAGTAAACAATAAATATTTAAGTATTTTCATAAATCTATTTTGTGACATAAAGATCATAATTTAGGTCTAATATGCAAGATTTTACCTACTTCTTTACTAAAATTAATCATTTATCTTATTTACTAAGCTAGGATTGAATTGAAATTTTGGCAACACGTGAAAAAAATTATCTTTGCGCATGCAAAATAATGAACCACAAGAAAATCAGCTCAATATCGAATTGAGCGAAGAAATAGCAGAAGGCGTATATGCTAACCTTGCTATTATAACACACTCAAATGCCGAATTTATTGTTGATTTTATCAATGTAATGCCAAACGCGCCTAAAGCAAAAGTAAAATCACGTATTATACTTACGCCTCAGCACGCCAAAAGATTAATGAAAGCAATGGTCGATAATGTTCAAAAATTCGAACAAGTTCACGGCAATATCAAGGATGTAGAGCCTGTTTCGATACCTATGCAATTTGGTGGACCTAAAGCTCAAGCTTAATTATGCAATTATGATTGATAAAATTATCATCCTTGACTTTGGCTCGCAATACACACAGCTGATTGCACGTAATATTCGTGAATTAAATGTCTATTGTGAAATCATTCCATTTCATCAAAATATAAATTTTGAAAATGAAAACATTAAAGGAATTATTTTATCAGGTAGTCCTTGCTCGGTTAATCAAGAAGATGCGCCTTGGATTGATGTACAACATTTTGTAAGGCAGGTCCCAATTTTGGGCATTTGCTATGGAGCGCAGCTCACAACAAAAATATTTGGCGGCAATGTTGAAAAATCAAACTCACGTGAGTATGGAAGAGCGCATTTAAAAACAATAAATCAACAACATGCTATTTTCAAAGGCATTGAAGTTGATAATATAGTATGGATGAGTCATGCAGATACGATTACCGAACTCGCTCCTAATGCCACATCGATAGCCACTACAGCCAATATCCCTGTGGCAGCTTTTGAAATAAATGATTCACCGAATCCATTAATAGGCTTGCAATTCCATCCTGAGGTTACACATTCTCAGCACGGAAAAGAAATCATTAAAAATTTCGTAATCGATATATGTCGATGCAAACAAGATTGGACACCCAATAATTACATTGAAGATACGGTTAAGCACATTCAACAACAAGTTGGCGAGCAAAAAGTAATTATGGCATTAAGTGGTGGTGTAGATAGTACAGTTGCAGCTATGCTTATTCATAAGGCGATTGGCAAAAACTTATATTGCATTTTTGTGGATAATGGTTTACTTCGTAAAAATGAATTTGAAAAAGTTTTGCACGACTATGAAATATTAGGGTTGCAAATAAAAGGTGTCGATGCTTCTGAACAATTTTATAATGAACTTGCTGGCATTACAGATCCAGAGCAAAAAAGGAAAATAATTGGCAAACTATTTATAGATGTTTTTCAACAAGAAGCTTCAAAGTTAAATGACATCCGATTTTTAGGTCAAGGTACGATTTATCCAGATGTCATCGAAAGCGTTTCGGTGAATGGACCTTCGGTAATGATTAAGTCTCATCATAATGTGGGAGGTCTGCCTGAAAAAATGAATATGCAACTGATTGAACCATTAAGAAGTTTATTCAAAGACGAAGTGCGTCGAATCGGAACAGCATTAGGACTACCCGCTAATTTTATTCAACGCCATCCATTTCCGGGACCAGGTTTAGGCATTCGTATCCTTGGCGAAGTAAATTCAGACAAGGTAAAAATGCTGCAAGAAGCTGATGATATTTACATCCAACATTTACATAAACATAATTTATACCATAGTATTTGGCAAGCAGGCACAATATTATTGCCTGTTCAAAGTGTGGGAGTGATGGGCGATGAGCGAACCTACGAATATACAATTGCGCTTCGTGCTGTAACAAGTGTTGATGGCATGACAGCAGACTGGGCGCACATTCCGTATGAAATTCTAGCCCTTATTTCGAACGAAATTATTAATCGAGTAAAAGGTATTAATCGAGTTGTGTATGACATTAGTTCAAAACCGCCTGCTACGATCGAATGGGAGTAAACAGATCAAATCAAAAAAATCATTTAAGATGTATAAAATACTCATTTGCCTTTTGCTTTCTGGATTCATTTTCACAGCTTCAGCGCAACGCAAAACCTCAGGCGATAAGGATGAAAAAAACACAACTATTACAATCATAAATAAAGCTAAGGAAGAACTTTACCCACTAGCTACTAAAAAAGAGAGGTATAAAATTGCAATCTTTTCACCTATGTATCTTGATTCCACCGAATGGGATAAAAATTTAGTGAGACTTCCTAAATTCATGATACCTGGTATCGATTTTTACCAAGGTGTTCGAATAGCGGCAGATTCACTAGAGAAACAAGGCTACAAAATAGACCTTTATATCTTCGACAGTAAATCAAGTTATTTAGACGTGAAAAACATGATCGAATCTGACAAATTAGATTCAATGGATTTAATCATAGGTAATGCGAGTGTCACAGATTTGAAACTTCTCGCGAACTTTGCTAAGGTCAAAAAAATAAATTTTGTGTCAGCCGTATCTCCTTCAGATGCGGGTCAAACAGACAATCCTTACTTCACAATTTTACAACCTCGCTTATCTTCTCATATTGAAGCGATACACAAGCATATCAACAAACGTTATTCCGAAGACAATGTAATCTATATTCATGGTTCATCAACTGCTGAAATGAATGGCTTGAACTATTTTAAAAATGATATTTTAAATACCTTACCCGCAAGATTTTCATCTTATGAGCTGAAAAACGAAGAAATTACCTCCAAAGAAATCATTAAAAAAATTGACAGCTTTTATAACACAACAATTATTCTTGGTACACTCGATCCCGAAGTAACCTATACTAATTTACAGGTATTACTACCCCTTGCGAAACGTTTTAAATTAAAAGTTTATTGTATGCCCACCACCGAGGCTCTGAAAAGTTTAAATAAAGCAGATGAGTTTCCATCCATGCCTATCTACTATACGACCTCATATATGATAGACCAAGTAACACCTGCCAGCCAGTACGTAAACAAGAAGTATAAATCACTCATGGGAAGTACTCCTTCAGATGTGGTTTACAAAGGATTTGAAAGTATGTACTTTTTCTCAAGCCTATTGCGTAAAAATGGCACCCCTTTTAACAAATTTCTGAGTGACAATTCATCCACCTTCATAACGCCTTATAAAATACTTGCGGTGAAAGACGAAGGGAAATTGATGTTTTATGAAAACAAATTTCTGTACCTCTTGAAACATGAAGATGGTGTGATGACCTATGAATAATTTATTAAAAATTGGATTCAATCCTAATTACTTAGATAAGACTCACTTCATTTGATTTTACTTGATTCATAGTATCTGTTTCAACAATTCCATCACGCAAACGAATAATACGCCTGGCATGCAAAGCAATCTCTTCTTCATGAGTTACTAAGACTACAGTATTGCCATTAGCATGTATGCTTGAGAAAATGTCCATAATCTCAATCGAAGTTTTAGAATCTAAATTACCTGTTGGCTCATCAGCTAAAATAATGCTTGGCTTATTTACCAAAGCTCTTGCAATAGCAACACGTTGGCATTGCCCACCGGAAAGTTCATTGGGTTTATGATGCCATCGATCCGCTAAGTTCACTTGCTCCAAATAATATTTTGCTTGTTGTTCTCGTTCTTTCTTTGAAATACCAGCATAAACTAAGGGTAACGCTACATTTTCCAATGCTGATAAGCGTGGCAATAAATTAAATTGTTGAAACACAAATCCAATTTCTTTGTTTCTTATAATTGCTAACTCATCATCTAACATGCTACTTACATCATTTCCATTCAATACATAACTTCCTTTGGTAGGTGTATCAAGACACCCCATAATATTCATCAAGGTAGACTTTCCCGAACCCGATGGGCCCATTAAAGCCACGTATTCGTTTCGATGAATATTCAGATTCAGTCCTTTCAAAACCTCGATAATTTGCTTACCAAGCTCATATTGTTTGTATAAATTTGTTATTTGTATGACTGTATTTGATATCATGTGGAGCTAGGTAAAAATACTATATTTGTAGGCTATGCAAGAAGAAATTATTAATTATTTTCGACACTTCTCTTTTAACGAACTACTTGATGTATCACTTGTACTTTTAATCGTTTTTCAGCTTTATAGGGCTTTACGGGGGAGCATCGCATTTAATATTTTTATTGGTGCAATTGTAATTTATATTTTATGGATTATAGTAAACCGATTACAAATGCCACTCATGAGCGAAATATTGGATCGGCTCGTAAGTATTGGATTAATCAGCATGATTGTTGTTTTTCAACCTGAAATCAGAAAATTCTTGATTCATTTAGGAAGAAGATCTCCATTTGGCAAAACAGGGATTTTATCGAAATTCTTTCAATCCAACTCTTTGAATAAGTATATTATTGAGGAAGAAGTGATTGAAGAAATTAGCCAAGCATTGATGCATTTAAAGCTACGCGGATTAGGTGCAATCTTGGTAATCGCGAGAAGTGATAAATTTGAGTTCGATACGAATACGGGCTCTGTCATAAATGGAACTGTAAGTGCTAAATTATTAGAAAGCATTTTCTCGAAAACAAGTCCGCTGCATGATGGTGCTGTACTCATCGACAAAGACAATTTGCTAGCGGCTGGCATTGTTTTGCCTGTTAGCGAAAGTAACGATTTGCCATCAAACATTGGTCTTAGGCATCGCTCAGCCGTAGGGGCTTCCGAACATAGCGATGTTTTAGCGGTTGTTTTATCGGAAGAAAACAGCAAACTTTCTTTAGCAACACAAGGTAAAATTATAATGGATGTTGATTTAGAAAAAGTGAAGCAAGCGCTTTTTCATGCGATGACCATCTAAAATTTAGACTTCAACCGAAACAACTCAACTAAAAGAATCCCCCAAGCTGTAATAAAAAAAACACCCCCTATAGGCGTTAAAAGCCCTAAACCACTCAAGCCTATACTACCATTACTTTTCAGCATACAGAGTGCGTAAATAGATCCCGAGAATAATACAACACCTGAGGCAAAAAGAAGAACTACCCAACGCAGTGAATTCTTGATGAAACCTTGTAAGAGACCTGCGACCAACAGCGCAATTCCATGATAAAATTGATACCGAACACCCGTTTCAAAGCTTGTAAGCAATTCGGGTGTGAAAATAGTTTTTAAATAATGCGCACCAAAAGCGCCCAAAACAACGCTGGTCATCGCAAAAATGCATCCCAATAACAAAGCCGACTTATTCATAATTTAATAATAGATGGGCAAAGTTAGCTTCTGTTAAATCAAATATGGATACAGTTTTGTGACTTTGTTCATAAAAATATTTTCTATGTTCTAATAGCCGCTGCATCTCAAGTTTAAAATCGGTCGCTTGAGTCAACGGCCTATTTTCATCGTTATTCTTTAAAAAAGGATGATTCTCTATAGAATTTATCAACAAATACACGACTTGACCAGACTCCTTCATCAGCTGCATATTCCCTCTATAACAAGGAGTTCCACCGCCACAAGCCATTACAAAATTTTCAGATGATTGAACGATACCTTGCAAGCTAACTTGCTCAATATCTCGAAAATAATCTTCAGTTTTAGATTTGAAAATTTTATGAATTTCCATGCCCTCAAGCAATTCTATTTCTTTATCTAAATCATAAAAACGAACACCCATGTGGTTCGCCAATTTTTCACCCCAAAAAGACTTACCCACAGCCATAAACCCTACTAGAAATATTCGCATAAATTATTTAACATTTGTAAACTAAAACACTTGGAACCTTTTCGGATACATGAATGTAAAAGCAATACTAAGTAAGATAAACTATTTGATGCTTCCAAAATTAAGTTGAAAATTCGCAGAACAATTATGATAAAACATATTCTACTCTTCATTTTTTCTATGAGTGTTTTAAACGCCTCAGCAAACGAATCGTTGGTATTGAAACAACGAAATGGAGTTTCATTTATCATACATGAAGTAAATGAAGGAGAGACAATACTTCAAATAGCAAAAGATTACTTAATAAAACCTGCACTTTTATCTCAATTCAATCACATAGATAATACTATAAAATTAGCTCTTGGCTCAAATTTAGAAATTCCACTCACAGAAACTAATTTTTTTAAATTTGCCAGTTTAACTGAAAGAGGAGGTTTCACAAAAGTCTTTTATGAATTAGAGCGAGAGTCTTCGGCGCAAGAGATTTGTAAACAGTTTGGAATAGCATCTGAGGCATTTTTCAAGTGGAATAACTCCAAAGTTGAATCTTATTATGAATCAGGGTATCAAGTGGTAGTTGGCTGGTTGAAAAGAAATTATCCGTATATGGATAATTCCAAAGAATCTAAAAAAGGTATTGAAGTAATACCGCAGGAGAAGGCGAAACAAAATTCCGAAAATTATTCTCAATCTGCTCACACTAAAAAGGGGATTCAAGAAAAAATATCTACAGCCGGCCAAACGATAGCTTCGGAATCCAAAAGTATATGGAATAAAACGAAAAAAACTCTCGCGAGAAAGCCTGATAAAAGAAAAATGGCTGAAAAGGAATCCAATGCAAAAGAAAATAAAAATGCTGCCAAAAGCTCGAATGAAAAAAGTAGTTTCTCAGACCAGTTGAGTGAGTTAAAAATTGGACTAAGTAAAAAACCATCAAAAAGCAAAGAAGAGTTGGCAATTGAAAATAAAAATTCGGAAGAGAGAATAAGGCGTAATGCGAAGCAAAAATGGAATCAATTTGAAAATTGGACTATGGAGCAAAAAGACAAACTTCAAAGAAAACCAAGCTATGCCGATAATTATACAAGAAGTGAAGAGCTGAAGAAAAATACGTATTCATCAAAGTCCAATGAAAAATCGAATACTCAAAAAACTAAAACGATAAAAATCACGAAAAAACCTTCAGATAAAGAAAATACACCTAATAAGAATAAATCTGAACTAGATGGTAATTTACCAAATCACGAAGAGGAATATAACAAAGAAACACCTGCTCAAGTTACTAAAAAGGAAATTGTGAAAGAAAACGAAAGCAAAATTGTGACTTTTAAAAATTCCAAAAATGGCAAAGCCTCCTATTTCTTTAGCGGTCCAAAAGAAGGCAAATTTTATGCGGTTACATCACTAGCGAATAAAGGCAGCTTAATAAAAGTTACTTGCCTCGAAACTAATAAAAGTATTATGGCAGAAGTAATTTCTGTTTTACCTGCAAGTGATGCTGCCAGAGGTTTATTGATAAAAATTAGCGACAACGCGAAATTGGCTCTTAAACAAAAATCTACTACATTTAATACCAAGGTTAGCTACTAAGCAATATGAAAATTCTTTTGATTCGTTTTTCATCCATTGGCGATATTGTACTTACAACACCCGTAATAAGGTGTATAAAAAATAAGTACCCTCATGCTGAATTGCATTTTGTAACAAAAAAAGTAAATGCTCATATATTAGAAGCAAATCCTTACTTACATAAAATACACACTTTAGACAACGATATTCAACCTTTATTACTTGAATTATTAAAGGAAAACTTCGATTACATCATCGATCTTCATAAAAATATTCGTTCTCGCTATATTCACTTTATATTATGTCAGGCTTTTAATAGTAACATAACTTATATAAGCTTCAACAAACTCAATATAAGAAAATGGTTATATACACGTTTGAAACTGAAAGTGCTACCAGACAAAAGTATTGTAGATAGATATTTTGTAGGATTACAAAAAATACAGGTAAGTAATGATGGGCAAGGATTAGATTATTTCATACCGAAGGATAGTGAACTAAAAAATGAGGACCTTCCTTTAAGTCATGTTTACGGTTTTGTAGCCTGTGCAATAGGTGGACAACATGCCACCAAACAAATGCCCGTAGAAAAATGGATAACACTCTGTAAAGCAATACAACATCCTATAGTATTGCTAGGTGGCAAAGAAGATGAGGTGATGGCCAATACGATTCAACAAATAGATACAGTAAGAATCTACAATGCATGTGGTAAATTCAACTTGCACGAAAGTGCGCATATTATTCAAAAATCGAAACTAGTCATTACACATGATACTGGACTCATGCATATTGCAGCAGCATTCAAAAAAACAATTTTAAGTATTTGGGGCAATACAGTTCCTGCCTTTGGCATGTTTCCTTACTACGGATTTAACAATCTAAGAGGTAATGTTGCCCCTCAATCGTTTCTTTTTCAAGTCAATAATTTAAGTTGTCGACCTTGTAGTAAAATTGGATATAAAGCTTGCCCGAAAAAGCATTTCGACTGTATGCAGAAAATAAACGTACTTGAAATCGCCGAGAAAGCCAATTCGCTTTTAAGCTAAAATTTTACTTCAAACCAGACAGGCTCTTGGCTATCAAAATCGCCTTGATAGTTGATTGTCAATTCTTCATTGGCTTCTATGCGGCGGATAGTTTTAATATAAATAGTTTCATTTTCATAATCTTGAAAATACTCACAATTAGAAGGATTTGCGTGATTATAAATTGGAATATTACCCATGGCCATGCACGCATACTCATTTTCCCACAAAAAAATATAATTATAAAGTACGGTTTTATCGATTAGTTCTTTTTCACTAGGGGTTAAAACAATCACGGGTGAAATCTCGATGACGGTATCTTTCTCAATCCTTTTATTTGTAAATACGCCCCAACCTTTCTCGCTAGTGCGACTTGTAAATAGTGAGGATAAAATCATATACGCTTCGTTTCACGCTTCGCAAAAATAAGTTGACTGATAAGTATTAGCAAAATCGAAATAACACTGGACAATAAAGTTTTAAATGATATCCAAAGTATATTCTTAATACTCCAATCTTGAATGAGATAATAAGACAAATGATGAATACCAATACACATTGCCGCGTACAACATAAATGAGGTAAAACCCATTCTGTATAAACCTGGCGTTGTAGTTCCTAATTCCTTAATATTTTGCTGGAAAAATAAATTTAAAATAGTAGGCCTTACAAACCCTAAAAGCACACCTGCCGCAGCATGCATACCAGGCGTATTGTTAAACATATCAATGATTATACCCATGATAAATCCTAACAACATGGTGAGCCAATGAGGCGTATTTACTGGCAATACCAATAAAATAAGTGGATAAACCATCGGAATAAAGGCTGGGATCCCGAACAAAGTAATGGACGACTTAATCGTCATATCATCTAGCATGAGTAGCTGAATAAGCATGATGACAATAAAATTCAAAATGAACTTAATGGGCTGGCTCATGTTTTCGATTGGGTTCGTTATCAAGTTTTATAGAATCCTCTACGGCTTGCTCAAAAATAGTTCTTTCAATGAGTGTTTCATTTTTTACAACATAAACATATTGCAGCTTGCGAAAATTTGTAGATAGCCATATGAGATACGACGTATTGCCAAGAACCTTTACGGCTCTTCCAATCATTACCTTTTCTGGAAATGCTGAAAAACCACTTGTGTAAATTGTATCTAGAGGTTTTATTTTACTAGATTGATCGATACCGGTTAAAGTGACTAAATCAGGATCTTTACCATCCCATTTTACTGGACCTTCGCTGCCATCTGGTGTACGTGCGCTAATTTTCATTTTTTCCGAGAGCACAGAAATAGCCACACTGTATATAGGACTTACATGAGTGATTTTACCCACTACGCCGCTCGCACTAATTACCGCCATTCCATTTTTTACACCTTGATTACTTCCTATATCCAAAGTGATATAATTAGTCTTTTTATCAATCGAATTATTGATGACTTTGGCAGGTAAATATTGATAGTTTGTAGTTTGTCTTACTGAATCTTCTACAACAACTTTCTTATATGATGTATCTAGTAAAGGATTGGCGGGAATACTAATTCCTAGTTTCTGTTTAAGCACCGCATTCTCTCTTACTAAACTATCATTTATTTCATGCAAATGAATATAAGAAACCCACTTTGCTTTACGTGATAATAGCTTGCCAGCAATAGCTCTAGAAGAATTATAGTAAGAGGATTGTTGATAAGAATTATTGCTTAGAATAATACTAAAGCAAATAATCTCAAAGAAAATAAATAAGATGAATGCACGAAAATGAGTTAATAATGAAACTAGATTACGCACAAAAAAATTCTATTCTGGATGGATTTGGTAAAAAAATATGGATTATTGCATCAAGAATGGATACTTATGAACATGCTTCAAAGCCATCCCTGTTCCTCGTACTACACTTCTTAAAGGATCATCAGCAACATGAACCGGTAGCTTTATTTTATGAGCTATTCTTTTATCTAAACCACGTAAAAGTGCGCCACCACCTGTCAGGTACAAACCTCGTCTAAAAATATCTGCGGCTAATTCAGGCGGTGTTTTTTCCAAGGCCTTTAAAATAGCCTCCTCGATTTTAAAAATTGATTTATCTAAAGCATCTGCCACCTCCTGATACGAAACCATAATTTGCTTTGGAATACCCGTTACCAAATCACGACCATTTACCGCAACATCATCTGGCGGATGATCTAATTCTTTCAAAGCACTACCAACTTGAATCTTGATTTGCTCAGCAGTACGTTCGCCTATAAGCAAACTATGATAACGTCGCATGGCTTCGATAATGTCTGCCGTAAATTCATCGCCTGCAATACGAATACTCTCATCACATACGATACCAGATAATGAAATTATAGAGATACCTGTTGTACCGCCTCCAATATCAATAACCATATTACCTGTTGGTTCTTCTACATCAATTCCAATACCTAAAGCGGCTGCCATCGGTTCGTGGATCATATATACTTCTTTTGCACCTGCTTGCTCTGCGCTGTCTCTAACCGCACGCTTCTCAACCTCTGTAATTGAGGATGGAATGCAAATAACCATACGCCAACTTGGGGCGAATAAAGGTTTCTTAGGGTAAATGAGTTTAATCATTTCACGTATCATTCCTTCAGCCGCATTAAAATCTGCAATTACCCCATCTTTCAAAGGACGAATTGTTTTCAAATTTTCATGCACCTTACCATCCATCATCATGGCACGTTTACCTACTGCGATAATTTTATTATTTGTTCGGTCTACCGCTACAATTGATGGTTCATCTACCACAACTTGTTCATTATGAATAATTAGAGTATTGGCAGTGCCCAAGTCAATAGCGATATCTTGCGTAAAAAAATTAAATAAACCCATGGTTTCTTCTCGGAGTAAAATGCTTTAAAAACAATTATTCGCGAAGTTAGAAGATAAAATTAGATATAGAAAAATAATTGCTTCTATTTGAATAAAAATCAATTAAAACTTCTCAACAAGCAATTAAGTATTTAACAAATACAACAACCTCTGTTTGTTGAAGCCCCCTTGAAGAATGTTTTAGTCTAGCTGTTTATTTCGATATTGCATCAAGAATATTTCCCCGCCAATGCGCAACTTGGAAATGTCATCATAATGAACTCCATCGAACAATTGAATCGACGGATATTTAGCCGTATTTACCTCAAAATTTAAAGTTGGCTTATCAGCCACTAACTGGTCGATGGCACTATTTACACGCTTACTATTCAAGATACTATTAGTTGGAATTTTTACCATATAAGCTGGCATATTTGCTGTAGCATTAGAAATACTTCTCAAACTAAACAGCAAGGAATACAATTGTTGATAGTAATTCGCATTACCCGAATCAGACTCACCTTGCATCCAAATCAATCCTCTGAATTTAACCTTTTTACCCTTTCCAGCTAAAGTGTTTTCGGCTTGAACCATCATATCTCTCAGTTGATAATACATACCTCCATTGATTTGATTCCAATTTGAAATTGAAACCGAATCAATTGCACTTTTTATAAGATAAACGTTGTCATTATAGTAAAATTGTGCGCGATGCATCAACTCTTGTTCTACGCCCCAACCTACAACTTTGTTGCCCCAACTCGAAGTATCGTTATATGATTTATCTCTTGTATTGAGAGGAATTAGCATATTTTCAAAACCAGGTGTAAATACACCGAAAGGAGCATTCCCATTTCTCCATACTTTGATTAGCTTTTGGGTATCGCGATACCGAGAAGGCAAGACCGTAAACATGTTACCCAGACTATTCACTCCAACTGCATTAGATTGACCTGCAAGAACAAAAATATTTGCGACATTGGTATCCACTTTTTGGGTGCGTAAACTGTCAGCATAAAATCCAGCCGATTGAACTTGATCTGGCACTTTTATTCTGTTACATGCTGCTAAAAAACAGATAACAAAAAGCCCACAGAGAAATAATAATTGTCGCATCTAGGTATCAACTTTAATATTTAATGTTACAAATCTATTTGTTATTAGTTAAAAAGCAAACTATTGATTTGAATCATTTTGAACGAACCTCTGTATTGTTTGTATACAAATGAAAAGCTAATTAGATATGAAAAATTGGAGCACAAATGCTCAAGTGTGAAATTTTTTTCACGAATAAAAATTACAAGCTATTTCACTTACACGAAATCTGCTTAAAATGTATCCCATTAAAAGGATTCAGCTTATGAATGAAATTCAAAGGTAAAAGAGAGGTTTTAGACCCTAAATTCAAGCATATAGTAAAAACAAACTCTCTTTATATTTTTATTTTCACATTTTTGAACCTATTTTAGCAACATTCAACTTCAAATATGCAATACGAAATCAAACAAGCTGGCAAGTTTAAATATGTTCAAGAAGGTATTGGCGAACCACTCGTTTTATTACATGGATTGTTTGGTGCATTGAGTAATTTCAAAGATTTGGTGGATCATTTTAAAACAAAGTACACAGTTTATATACCGATGCTCCCTTTGTATGATTTAACTAATTTGGACACTTCAGTTTCTGGCTTAGCAAAACATGTAGCTAGATTTTTAGATCACATGAAAATTACGAACGTGCATTTACTTGGTAATTCTCTAGGAGGTCATATTGCTTTGGTTTATTCTTTAAATCATTTAAACAATGTAAAAACTATTACGTTGACAGGCAGCTCGGGCTTGTTTGAAAATGGAATGGGCGAGACTTATCCTAAACGTGGCGATAAAGATTTCATCCGAAAAAAAGTAGAACTTACGTTTTATGATCCGCAATCTGCTACACAAGAACTGGTTGATGAAGTTTATAATATTGTGAACAATCGATTGAAAGCTATCAAGATAATTTACCTAGCAAAATCAGCTATAAGGCACCATTTAGGTGATGAATTAAAGAATATCCATAAGCCAGTTTGTTTAATTTGGGGGCGAAATGATACCATCACTCCTCCTATGGTAGCGGAAGAATTTAAAAAATTATTACCTAATTCGGAATTACATTGGGTCGATAAATGTGGTCATGCTCCAATGATGGAAGTCCCCGAGGTTTTTAATGAACTTTTGAGTACCTTTTTACTAAAACATTAAGATACTATTTACTTGGCTTTCGAAAAAATGCATTGATATTTACAAGTGAAAAACCACTACTATGGATTCTAAATCGTTGATGTCACTAAGTATGCCAGTGCTTTCGCTAACAGATAGCGGGGATAAAGCGCTACGATTGATGAATGAATATCGCATATTTCATTTACCCTTAATACAACGGGATAATTACCTCGCGCTTATCTCAGAAGATGATTTACTTGATTGGGACACGCCAGAGGAACCTCTGTCGTTAGCAGAGTTCATAAATTTCCGACCGTTTATTTTTGAAAAAACGCATCCATTTGAAGCGATTAAAATAGCAAAAGAATTCAACCTTTCTCTCGTTCCTGTTTTAAATGAACAAAATCATTTTAGTGGAAGCATAACCATTGATGGATTGTTCGGTTTTATCGCAGATCAAAATGCAATAAAAGAATCAGGAGCAATAGTTATATTAGAAATCGAACAGCGTAATTATAGTCTTTCTGAAATAGCTCGCATTTGTGAAAGCAATGACATTCAAATATTACATGTAAGCATGAAAAGTGTGGAAGGCTCTCCCCATATCTTGGTAAGCTTAAAATTAAATAAGAATGACGTACGAGCTTTGTTAGCTTCGTTTGAACGGTATAATTACGTAGTTACGGAAGTCTATGCGGCCGAAGAGCATACCGAAGATTTAAAGAGTAATTATGATGCATTCATGCATTATTTGAATGTTTGATAAACACTCATAAACAAAAAAAGAAAGCGTTTAGGCTTTCTTCGCACTTGCTTTTTTCTTTGAAACACGCATACGGTGTTTGCCAAAAGAGCTTTTAAAGCGCTTACCACGTTTTGTTTTTACATCACCACGTCCCATAAATTAATTTTTTAATGAATCGCGAATATAGGGTTTATAATAGACTTATTGGTCTTTTGGGTATAAAAAAACCGAGACGAATCTCGGCTTTTCACTTTGTACGAAACAGAGTAGAATTATTTACCACCAGAAACTTTAGTACTTAATTCTTTACCAGCTTTGAACTTTGCTACTTTTTTTGCAGCAATTTTAATTTCTTTCCCCGTTTGTGGGTTGCGGCCCATACGTGCAGCACGTTTAGAAACTGAGAAAGTTCCGAAACCTACTAAAGTAACTTTATCACCTTTTTTAAGTGCTACGGTTACTGCATTAATAAATCCGTCTAGTGCTTCACCAGCTTGCGTTTTTGTACATTCGGCTGCTTTCGCCATTGCTTCAATTAATTCCGCTTTGTTCATTTTTTTAAATTTTTTTTGAGTTATGAAAAGTATTTAATGCCGCTAAATTACTATGTTTTAGCTCATGACAAAATATTTTTTTGTTTGAAAGCCCTATCAATAAAGGATTTACACAAATTATCAACAAGTATTTGTTTTGAAACCCTTTCTCTGTATAGCTTATAGCCTATACTATTTTTTTCATCACAGTTCTAAATGCGATAAATTTATCACTAAATCTATCGTACCCCTTTTGTCGCAATAATGGAGCAAATGTTTGAATGTATTGCTGGTAGCGACTTTCAGAGTCTGTTAGGTATTGTACCACA
The DNA here is from genome assembly GCA_044234005.1 of Chitinophagaceae bacterium. Lineage (GTDB taxonomy): Bacteria > Bacteroidota > Bacteroidia > Chitinophagales > Chitinophagaceae > OLB11. The sequence continues at coordinate 15,930 of JBIIJE010000002.1, forward strand.
AATGTTTTTGCCTCATCATCAGTAGGCTCTATCAATTCACAAAATGTATAATCATCGAACATACCAGTCTCAATTACTTCATTTATGTGAGTACTTTTCATCCATTGCAGCCACTCCTGTTCAATATCAGGATGCACTTTTATGGTTACGTTATATATATACATGTTAATTCTTAGGGGTTTTATAAATCTAGTTTCAACATCACAGGGCAATGATCAGAATGTTTTATATCAGGCAAAATCGCAGCATCTTCAATTTTATTTCGCAAAGTCTCAGACACATTTATATAATCAATTCGCCAACCTTTGTTATTAGCTCTGGCATTGGCTCTAAAACTCCACCAACTATACTGATGTGGATGCAGATTAACGATACGAAAAGAATCAATCATTCCGGCGTTAAAAAAATCATCCATCCAAGCTCGTTCTTCAGGCAAGAAACCTGATGAATCTTTATTGCTTTTCGGATCATGTATATCAATCGCACGATGACATATATTGTAATCACCTGCTAAAATGAGATGCTGATTTTTATTGTTCAATTTACTTTGCAACCATTTCAAATAATCAGCAAGGAATTCCATCTTGTAAGCTTGCCTTTCATCGCCACTACTTCCACTTGGGAAATAAGTATTAATTAATAAAGTATCTCCAAACTGAGCTTGTAAAACTCGCCCTTCAAAATCGGCTTGTTCTAATCCGCACCCTGCCTGAATCATATCCGGCCTTACCTTACTAATTATACCCACTCCACTATAGCCTTTTTTCTGAGCTGAAAACCAATAACAATGATAACCTAAAGCTTCGAAATCTTTGGTTGGGATATCTTCGACGTGAGCTTTAATCTCTTGAAAACAATAAACGTCAGCTTGATTTGTTTGTATCCAATCGAGCAGCCCCTTAGAAATAGCGGAACGTATTCCGTTGACATTATAAGATACAATTTGCATGAAAAAACTTGAGAATAGAAGTTAATAATTATTTCGCTAATATAGTATCATATAGTCATCTATAATAAAAAAGCCCTCATATTGAGAGCTTATTAATAAATTATATTTTGAAAATATTAGTTGACAGTAATTCTACGAACACCTAGAATTTTGCCTTCATTGTTTGTAAATTGCAATAAGTAAATGCCATTTGCGATATTTTCTAATGGAACACGCATAACGCTGTTACGAGAAGCATCTACATTGAAGTGTGCTATTTTACGTCCAATAACATTCAGTACATTGATTCCTACTATGTCTTTGTCATTCAAAGCTATGTTCACATAACTTGAAGCCGGGTTAGGATAAATGTTTACTGCATTACTAGATTCGAAATTCTTTGTTGATGCTGGCCAAGCACAATATTTGAATGTTATGAATTTTGTATCTGCATTGCTACTATTCGTAAATTTATAAGTTGCCTCACTGCATCCATTCCCCCCTTCTTGATCTGCGCGCATTCCAACATAGAAAAATGCACTTTGGCTTGGTGCGAGTTTAAATGATTTAGATACAGATGGATTGTCATAACACGCCACAACATCACAAACGCCACCGATAAGCCATCCACCAAGCAAATTTTCATTTGTTTTTATGTAAGTTACCGTTACTGAATCAGTTGTACTTGTGTTTGTGATATCTAATTTTTTGTGGTGTTCAGAACTGTCTTTCGGAAAATAATTGTAAAACACAGTATCAACAGAGTAGTTTACTTGAGCTTGAATACCCAATATTGAAAATACACTCATCATTAAAAGGATAGTTTTTTTCATATAAAATTTATTTTAGTGCAATTTATGTACATTCTATATATAAAACCAAAATAAAAAGTTAAACCTGAATTTTTATTTAATTATCTGAAATAAGAAAATATTCTTTAGATCTATGTATGTCTCTGCTGTATTCCGTATGAAAGCGGAGTGCCACCAAATGCCTTCTGCCAAAGCTAACCTAAGCACGTTAAATCCCTACCCTAAGTTCCCGGTCGGAGGTGCCATTGCCGGTGGAGGTAGAACTATTCTAGGTCAAAATACATCACTTAAACAATAATATTGAATTCCGTTCTGCTATTGTGGTTATGGAACCTCGGCTTAATAAATAAGGTTGGAAATAATGTTGCAGTTCAGCATTGAAAATTAATTGCCAAAAATATTTAAGGAGGCTGTTCACAAAGAGTAGCCTCTTCCATTTTTACAACTAACTTTACAGGCATGCAAATTATTTCTGCTGATTTTATTTTTAACGGTAGCCATTTTTTACCTCAACATACTGCCATTGTGTTGGATGAGTCAGGAACAATAAAAGATGTGATTTCCAATTGCAAAAATGAAAATAAAAAACATTACAACGGCTTAGTTATGCCTGGCCTAATTAATACCCATTGCCATCTTGAATTATCACATCTACAAAATTTAATTCAAGAAAAAACGGGACTCGTTGATTTTCTTATCTCCATCAATGATTTAAGAATGAACCGTAATCAAATGGATCAAATATCTGCTATGTATCGGGCAGATGAAAATATGCACCAACAAGGCATTGTAGCCGTTGGCGATATTAGTAATACTATCGATAGCCTTCCAGTGAAACAAAAATCAAAAATAAAATATTACACTTTTGTAGAGTGTGTTGGATTGGTTGATGCAAATGCAAATGAAAGATTTCAAGCAAGTAAAAATATTTACATACGATTTCAAGCAGACCACCCAAGCTCTTTGGTTTTACATGCGCCATATTCTGTTTCAAAGACCTTAACGAAATTAGTAGATACGCATAACTCTAAAATACAGAGCATACACAACCAAGAGTGCGAAGATGAAAATAGACTATTCTTAACAGGCGAAGGAAAATTTCATCAACTATTTGAAAATGTGCTACACAAAAAATTTGATTTTTTATCGAAAAATAAAACCTCCATTCGATCGTATTTGCCTACATTTCTTTCAAATGAAAACTTAATTTTAGTACATAACACTTTTACAGATATCGCTGATTTTCAATGGGCAAACCAACTTCATCAAAATTTGTTTTGGTGCACTTGTCCACATGCAAACTTATATATAGAAAATAAACTACCCGATATAAAAATGTGGCAAGATAATAATGCTCAAATTACCATTGGAACAGACAGTCTTGCCTCTAATAATGATTTGTCAATTTTAAAAGAAATCAGTTTATTGCAACAACATGTTCAGAATATTTCTTTAGAAAACATGCTGAAATGGGGAACACTGAATGGTGCCAAAGCATTACAAATGGACTCACAACTTGGAAGTTTAGAAATAGGCAAAAAGCCAGGTATTGTATGTTTAGAGAACTTTGAGGACAAGAACAAATTACCCGTAAATCCGACTATCAAATGGATAGCAGGCGCTTAAAATTCGTCTGGGCATTTATACGTTGGCAATCGAAATGAGAAGCCTAATTGTAATAACATGTACTTATCCCTTGTTGTACTAACACCTCTCTGTCGGCCGGCCTTACCAAACTCAGTACCATTTATTTCAACAGATCTATCTTGCAATATTTCTGCTGGAGTTGGATAAGGAGATGGTTCTAAATCAATAAATTTTTCCTTACCTACGTAAGTGGTACTCACGTCATCAAGGTAATCAGTAGCTGTACTTCGTTGTACTACTTCAACATGAAATGTGATGCCTCGTGCCATCCAATATTTAACGCCTAGTCCAAACGGGAAAGCCACTATATTATTCTTATATTTCCGATCTTGATATGTTTCATAATTTTGACCTTCAGTTCCCAATGGTTGCAATCGAATCTTTCTACCATCATAGTACGTAAATGGATCGTGATGAAAAGCAGCAAGGCCTATCGTCACGTAAGGTGTAAAACGATGTTCAAAATCTTGTACATTAAACTCAAAAAAACTAAACTCAAAAAAAGCTCCTACTTCATAAATATTATTTCGAAAATTTAAGTTGCGCGTTTTCTGATAAATATCGCTTGAAAATTTATCGTCACTACCAATATTTGCATAACTACCTGCGAATTTAAAAGCTATATATCGGGATAAATTATATCGATAAAAAATACTTGCACTAGAGCTTGGTGAAGAAACTGAATAATCGGGATTAATATCTCCAAAATAGTGCGAAGCCCCACCTGCGGCACCTAATTCGGATCTACGATAAAATATCTGGGCTTCGGTTTGCCCAAAACTTAACATAACAAGACATAAAAGTAAAACACGCATAGCAAGTATCATAACGCGAAAATAGCCAAAATATTGTCTTTCTTTAAATATCAAGCGTTAAGAAATTTTTGCAGCGTAATATTATACAGAAACTCGAACTTCTTCATGGCTTGCCATTCTTGCGCCTGAAAGAAACCTCAAATCCCTATCTTCCTTGCCTTACAAGTATTCTTAACGAATTCAACTGTAACATATGGATCAAAAAATACTTCCTTGATTCAATAGTTGGCAAAAACCATCATTTTCGCTCAGTAAAACGGCCTTATCAGCTTACTTGGCAAGCACATGTATCATTTCAACCATATCACGGCTTATTGGCTTTTGTAGTTTAACGCATTGTGCAAATGGCGTAAATACAATCTCTTGATTAATAATACCCACCATTTCTTGTGTTCGACCTTGTAAAAGTGCCTCCACGCATGCATGTCCCAAACGACTTGCAAGTATTCTATCCTTGCTGCTTGGGGAACCTCCACGTTGGATATGGCCTAAGATACTCACTCGCGTTTCAATACTCGGAATTTTAGATTCTATGATTTGCTTCAATTCTTGTGCGCCCCCGAACTCATCACCTTCTGCTACCACAATAATGTTGCATAATTTTTTGCGTCGTTGATCATTTTGGATATCATCAATTATTTTGTCTATAGATTCTTTTAATTCAGGAATAAAAATATGTTCTGCTCCGCATGAAATGCCACTATGTAATGCAATGTATCCTGCATCACGCCCCATTACTTCTACGATAAACAACCTATCATGCGCCTCTGCCGTATCTCTAATTTTGTCAATAGCTGCAATGGCTGTATTCACTGCGGTATCGAAACCAATGGTAAAATCACTACCGCTTAAATCATTATCAATGGTACCTGGCAAACCAATCGCAGGTATTTGATAACGTTTGAAAAATTCAACCGCACCTCTAAAAGTACCATCCCCACCAATTAATGCCAATGCTTGTATGTCATGCTTTCGCAACTGCTGAAACGCCATTTCCATACCTTCATCAGTCATAAACTTTTTACTTCGAGCCGTTTTTAAAATTGTACCGCCACGTTGAATAATATTTGATACATCTGTTGTCTTTAATTCTTTTATTTCTCCTTCTATCATGCCTTGATAACCCCGCATAATACCATAAGGCTTCATGTTATGATGAATAGCTGTTCGAACAATTGCTCTGACAGCAGCATTCATACCTGGCGAATCACCACCTGAAGTCATAATGCCTATATTTTTTATCTCATGGTCCATACCTAAAAATTTAAAATGTAAAGTTAGAGTATGTTTCGAAGAGAAATAAGATTCAGATTTTCTAAAAAAGTTTACTATTAGCTTTTACTTGATTGTAATCAATAAAGTAAATAAGTCGAATTGCAGCTTCAAAAGATTGTGGTGTTTTGATAATTTGGCTAACATTTTTAAAATAAAAATTTCCAGTTTGATCGTTTATAATATAACCATTATTCAACCACTTTTTAAAACTCACGACCAAACGACTTCCTGGCTTAAATATCCAATTGTAAAAAATATCAATATTTTGTAAATTATAATTTTCATCCAAGGTAGTCATAAATGGGAATAAGCTTGTTTGCCACTCCCCTCTGCGATCGACTTGATGGAATGAGGTATAGGTTAAAAATGAATTATAGTGCCGGAAACGAGCCGTAAAATTCATAAAAGGATTGACGTTATATTTCAAACTAATTTGACTATTGTACTCATAGACATCTCGTTTTCCCACAATAGGCAAATTTCTTGTTTCATCATAATAAGCGTAGCCTATATTGCTATTATCACGTGTAATAGATCCATTGACACTCATTTCGAATTTTGAATTAAATCGATATCGAACAGATTGAAAAATATTTAAGTAATCGGAATGCTTTTGATTAGAAAAACCATAACCAACATCGAAAGCCCAAAATAATTTTTTTCTACTATCGCTACTCCCATTCACTCCATTATACCAATACGGATAGGTAAACAAGGTTTGATTAAATGCACCCAATTGATAATAATCGACAGGTCGATGCGGAACCAATTCGGTATAAAAATTTATATCCCAAAAGTTTTTAAATAATAAAAATAAAAAGGCGTTAGCTTCCAATTTCTTTCTTCGAAACGGCGAGGTATTATGCGTATAATTCAATTCAACACCTGTTCTGTAAAGTTGAAATAAATTAGATTTCAATTTATTCTCATTGTATCTAACATTAGCGCTGTACACAGTTTCATTAAAATCAAACTGCAAGCCTAAATCGGTTTTATCGTAATTGCGTGAGATATTGCTAAAGTTCAAATTGTAACTTAAATTACCTGACACTTTTTCAAAACCACCTCTAAATACTGTTCCGGCAACAAGTTTGTTCAACTGATAAACCAAACTTAATTTAGATTCAAATGAGGCTCTGTAAGTTTCTGTTTTATCAAATAAATTCATCATTAGGCTGCTCACATTTCCATCTCTTGCCTTACCATGGCGAATGACATTTGTATTCGTGAGTGTAATATTTGATTGGTGTGCTAAGGCTTTATCAATCACTATCACATTATAATTTGTAAGAGGCTCGGTATTAATTTTGGGAAGTTTTTCACCCCTTATTCTATCAAACACTTTGGCATTCATTGGGGCGCCTAAGGCATTAAACAAACCAATACCAATATTATTCTTGGTTCTCCCAGATATTTTAAAAGCATTGTATAATGTGGCTATGCGTGGATTTCTTTCAATACTATACTTTGATGTATCACTATATTGATTCTCGACTTTGTAATAACCAGATGGCCGATTGCCTATTCGGCGTGAATAAAACAAATCATCCTTGTTAAACAATTCCGTTCCTTCTGTAAAAAAGGGTCGATTCTCGTTTAATTGCTGCTCAAATGGGGACAAGTTACGAACTAAGTTATCGGAAACTACTTGCGAGAAATCAGGCACTAAGGTCAAATCCAAGGTAAATGATTCACTTAAACCATATTTAATATCCATACCCCCACTTCGTAGAATTTGTTTACGAACCCCACTCGCTTCTTTTTCATTCAAGTAACCAGTTGATAAATAAGGAAACAAGAACAACCTGACAGGAGGTTTTATATCATCAAGATTCGCAAGTAAGCCCGATTGCGCGAGAAATCCAGATTGCTGCACATCAATTCTATTCCAGTAACTGGTTTCATTCTCTTTTCTGACAATACGTCCAATATTCAAACCCCACTTTTTGGAAGAAGCTTGGCTAAATCGCAATGCGCTAAACGGAATTTCTATTTCGGCAATCCAATATTCTTGCTCAACAGTTGTTTTGGAATCCCAAACAGCATCCCAGTTCACATCCCCTTGAGAGCCTCCCCCATTTAATCTTTCATCTTGTTGTACTCCTGTAATGGAAACACGAAAAACAAAAGCGTTTTGATGATCATCGTAGGTATCAAAAAAAATACTCAAATAATCAGCAAATGAATTGCCTAATTCATCCCGAGTGCTCATTTGCATAGAGCCAACATGGCGAGGCTGATACAATTTGGCTCCTATATAAATTGAACTTTGTGAATATAGAATCTTTATTTCTGATTTGTATCTTGAATGCTCGTCTGGACTTGGAATAGTTTGAATAAAATCATTGGCAATACTTGCACTTGACCACGCATCTTCACTTAAGATTCCATCTATTTTTATATGCTGAGTAACAGATTTAGCCTCAATTACTTTTCTATTTTGTGCTCGCACGTTCAAAGTAAATAGCACAAAGAAACAAATCCAGAAAACCTTAGGCTGCATAGGGTTTTCAAATATAAAAAATACCTATGAACATGTTTGTAGTTTTATCATAAAGAGGCTGATTTTATTGACAAACGGCATTTTTAGTGATTTTGTAGTTTACTCACTAACACACTTGCATGTGCCACTACACCTTCCTCGCGACCTACAAATCCCAATTTTTCAGTGGTTGTGGCCTTGATTGAAATTAAATCCTCATCAATACTTAAGCAATTTGCAATTGCCTTCTGCATTGCCTCAATATGGGGTTTTATTTTAGGTAACTCCAAACAAACTGTGCTATCAATATTTACAACACAATACCCTTTTTTTAGCAAAATATCATTACTTCTTTTAAGTAAAATTTTACTATCGATATCTTTGAATTCAAGTTTAGTATCAGGAAAATGAGTTCCTATATCACCTGCATTTACAGAACCAAGTATCGCGTCGCAAATTGCATGCAACAATACATCTGCATCACTATGTCCTAATGCACCTTTGTGATGTGGAATTTGTATACCACCCAACCAAAAATCTCTTCCCTCTATCATTTGATGGTAATCGATACCATATCCAATTCTGTACATATGCTTAAATATATAATTCGTAAAAATAAAAAAGGCTGATAACTTAATTGCTATAGCCTTTTTTAATATTGATAAATGACTTATTTACTTGCTATCTTTTTTCTCTTTTCTTTCGTCTTTTTTCGCATCTTTTTTATCATTTGAGCTACCACTATCCTTACCGTTTGGTAATAACATTTTGTTCAAATCTTGTACATCAAATACCAACGAGAATCGCAAAGTGTTAGACAAAGGATTACGATTTACCCCTGCACCTGATGGTACTAGATATGCTAGGTTCAATGCGAACATGCTATATTTTACGCCAGCACCTAAGGTGAGAAAACGACGATCGCCTTTGTATCTATTTTCATAAAAGTATCCTGCACGTCCAAAAAATTGATTTTGATAAGAATACTCCAAACCAATACTTGTATTTATTTCTTGAAATTCTTCAGAACCACCACCTGGCGCATCACCAAATGATTTGAAGATTCCACTTATTACACCGTCAGAGGTGTTGTAAATCTGGTTTCCGTTTGTGTCAAGTTGCGGCGTTGGGACTAATAATTTCGTAAAATCTACAGCAACCGTAATTTTATTAAACTCGTCAATATTGTAATCATATGCACCGCCAATACCTAATGTGGTGGGTAAAAAGTCACGACGTCCGCCTGAGTAGGAAATTTTGTTTCCTAAATTTCGTATAGTTCCTCCTAAACGAAATGCTGAGCTTTGACCTGTTTCAGTATTCTCTTTTAACTTTTTAGTATAAAAAGCACCAAAATCAACAGCTCCTGCATTACCAGGCTTGTAATTGCCTTGCGTGTTCGCGGCTCCGTTCACGATGTTAGAATGAATGAATTTGCCTGATAAACCGATTGAAAAATTCTCTGACAATTTGCGGCTATAACCTGCATCTATTGAAAATTCACGGGGCTTACCTGTTCCAGCAGGATTGGCAAAAATATCTGTATAATTCAAATCACCTAATGAAAAGTAACGCAACCCAATGCTTACAGCCTGATTCTTATTGTCTTTCTCACCAAATTTAGCGTAGCCAGCTAAGTAAACTAGTGAAATGTCGTTTACAATATCTCGTAACCACGGTGTATAGGACAATGAAACCCCTGCATCTTCTTCAGCCATCGCCAATTTGGATTGATTCCAATATTGTGCATTTGCATCTGGAGAAATGGCAATTCCTACATCACCCATTCCCCCTGACCGAGCGTCTGGACTAATTGTCATAAAAGGAACAGCGGTTGTAATCGTATTGTATTGAGCTCCATTTTGTTGACCGCTTGCACTGGGTTGTGCAAAACTCTGCGTCGAAACAATTAATAAAAAAGCACCAATAGTCAAAAATCTGTTTTTTACAGTCATTTTGAGAACATTAATTTGTTGAAGTAAAAATATACTTAATACGCTTTTTTTTAGTTAGGGTGCCGCAAATATAATTATTTATTGCAAAGTTCTATTATAAAACCACTAATTTTTGCAATACACTCTCCGATAATCCCCTATCAGATTTTACGGCGAGTTTGTAAAAATAAACCCCTTTACCAATTTTATCGCCATATTCATCTCGTCCATCCCAATCAATCCCAGTTACTCGTGTACCAGGGGTATTCACACTCGTTCGAATTTGCTTTACAACCTTGCCTGTTATAGAATAAACTTGTATGGTTACGAATAAATTTTGATTTGGCAGGTTGTGTTCAAACATAAATTCTGTTTTGGTCGTAAATGGATTTGGATAATTGTAAACATGCGACAATTTTGCATCGCTTGAACTAACCACTTCAAAATCGAGCATTACTTCTTTGGAATTATTCATTACATCCCAAGCTTTAATAGTCAAAGTATGTTTACCTTCTGTCAATCCGTTCAATGGAAATTTTACACTTCCAGACTGATAGCTATCCATATCAGCTTCAAAGAAATTATTTAACACATAAATATTCTGCGTATTGTTATCCAAGATGGCGGTTATATCATGACCGATTGAGTTGCCTGTATAATTTATACCATTGTCGTCAAATAGTTTTAGCAATAAAATTGAATTTGCGTTGACGATACCTCCATTTACAAATTTCTCATCATTTAAATAAGCCTTGATAGTTGGTCCTGCATTATCTTGAATACCTGTATTGCTGCTTCCTCCAATATAAATCTGATTACTGAAGCCATTGGCATCTTCTATTTGGTTTTCTGCATAGTAGCTAATTTTACCTAACGCGATTTGATAGTTAATATCCTTGGGCACCACGAAACTATAACTAAATTTTCCATTTTTTACGCTCGCTTTGCCTTTGTAGATCGCATTATTTTGAATTTCATATTCACGCTTGGGATTATCGCTTCCATTGCCTAGCGTAGCTAGTTTGCGAGACTTATCGAATATAGTAGGATAAATAGTTCCGTTAAAATTATTCAACACAATACCCTGCTTATCCGTAATATGACCAGTGATGGTGTATTTTGCTTGAGCTTTTAAAGTATCTATTTGCACATTCACTGATTTGCCATTAACGCTATCTGTCACCACTCGATGTTTAGGAAAAGATAATGGCAATCCTGCATCGCCCAACAAGGCGAATTTTCTAAAATTAGCAGCAAAATTTTTACTTAAAGTTCCGGAATAAGTAAAATTTTTAGAAATGCGATAAGCATCACCCAAGGTTGGATACTCGCCATTTGACATGGGCTTAAAGCCATTTTTTATATAATCGCCATTCATAATTGCATTCTCAGTAGCAAAGACTAATTGAGTGGTAGTCATCATGGCAATAGCGCCTCCGTTAGGCTTTAAAAATAATAACTCACCGGCCGAAATTAACGCTGGATTATCAAAAGGAGCAAAATCACAAGTAGCTGTTATGAACAATGGAAGTTTAGTTTTATTGTTCAAACTATTGATATCATTCAAACTAAAAATACGCTCATCACACCAATTGGTTGGGCCACCATGTCCATTATAATTCATCAAAAAAGTTCCATTAAAAATTTGGGCCTTTAATGCGTTGTTAGCATCGGGCGATCGAGTTCCAGCCGGCGTAGACTGCTCAACAAAACCATCAAGATAAATTTTACTCACGTTGAAATTCGGCAATGAATCTCGAATAACATCTGCTAATTTTTCCGAACTATCCAAATGCCCTGCACCATCGCCGTCGTCGGCATTAAAAGTCATATTATTTTTCCAAGGACCAAATGAAGCTGGGCTATCATACAATATCACTTTGTTAACTACATCCGATGCGCTACTTTGACTACTCACAGGCATTCTGCCAATACCAACATCCAACGTATTTACAATTCCGAACTCGTTAGGATTCTCAGAATCATCTAAAAAGCCAAAGAAATCGTCTGTGCAATAACCAGTAATTCTATCTTCACTCTCATCTGTTTCAGATACAGGAACGAAATTGGTGTTATTATTAATTCTATCTTTATAATCATATGAGGCATCTCCAAAAAGTAGAATATCATGAGGAAGTTGATTGCTAGGTGCCCTATCATACAACATTTTTACATAATCACGTATTGCGCTAATATCTTGTATACCAGATGAAAACTCGTTATAAATTTCAAGTGTGGATACAACTTTAGTTTTATAATTTCTTTTACTTGCGTGATGCGCCGCGAGACGGTTTGCTTCGCCTATGAAACTAGGATGAGCGATGACTAAATAATCAATGGGTGTATAATTATGCAAGTTTTGATTTTCTATAAGTCCTATTTTCAGAGGGATATTTACCACACTTCCATCAAATGCAATAAAGCGATGTAAAATATTCGCATCTTGATTAAAATTTAATACGTTGCCATTAAGCGTTGTATTCATGCGTTGCGGCAGTAAAGGATTCGTAATGTCCCAAACTTCTGTGTTACTATTTACATTTTCGATGGTATAATTGGCAATTTGTGAAGCACCGAGCGAGTTCCAATCGGCAAAATTCAAATACCCGTTAAATATTAATTTTCTACGCGCATTTACCTCAATAAAATCTATATAGCCTACTGCAGCCTCGCTTCCTTTGGAATAATTATAGGCAAGGCTTAAAGATGGGCTCGTAATAGTTGCATTCGTATTAGTTAACTTTGAAATAATGGTTGGAATCTGCCAATAAGCTCCATTGTTATAAGGTTCATATTGTATGGTCTGTATGACTTGCCCATTCGCTGAAATATTCATTCCAGAAATGCCGCTATAAGACCCGGCGGTGCCACTTCGCGTTGTTATTCTAACTGGCGAAGTGGTTTCAATATTTGGAAAATTAAAAGTAAATATCCGATTCAAGACACCTCCTAATCCGTTACTAAATTGAGTACCCCACCAAGTCTTACCAAATTTGCCAAGATTGACTGAATCCTTTTCATAAAATTGAAAATCATCAAAAGAAGTAACATTTACAGTACTTGTGCTCGGATTAGAACCTAATACAACACGTTTACCTGGTCCCAAATCGAAATTTAGAAAATAACAACTTTGCTCGCTATATAAATGATAAAGGTGCGTAAATTTTTTATTGACAGAATCATTTATAGTTGCGTGTGGTGAGGTCGCGTAAAATAAAATGTAGTCATTTGTGTTCATTTGTCCATCCCCACCATCCACGACTTTAATCGCATTCTCAACCAAGTCATCAGCTCGTTCCACTGAATTGTCTTCTGATAACATAGCACCTCCGTTACCATACAAGCGAATGTTGGCGGGATTGATTGTGGCAAGTGAAACACCTAATTCATTTTGAATATAATCACCAGTGATTTTATAAATACCTGTGGTATTCAACGCTATTTTATACCATTTGCCACTCGCTAAAACAGAACTTGTTGCGTAGGCTCGAGTTCCAGCTGTTTTATTGGCAGTGGCTTTGCCTTCGACAATCTTGTATTCAATACTTCTCAACTTTTCATAAGTACCATCTGCTTTCCGTATATACTGAGGAATGAATACATAAGCTAATGCTTGCTTTCTCTCCATACCCAGCTTAATCGAGGGTTGAAAAGTCGTTGGAAAATCTTGTTTTTTGAAGTCGAGCTTACTTTGAATGGGCTCACTTGTAAAATTGGTAATTCGAACTTCGGGAATTGAATAAGTTTTTAAATAATGTTTTTCTACTTTATATAACTTAGTTGTATCAATCGTTTCATCTGTATTTTGGATTACGGCTTTAATTGCAGTAGTATTGGCAACCTCATTCACTTTAAGTTGAGCGAATAGACTTGCAGAAAATTGCAAGTTGAAAGTGATTAAGCAAAGAGAATATTTAACGATTGTATGCATACCAAAACTTTCTTTCATTCGAAGATAACTTATAAACACAGGTTTGCCGAAGTTGAGTTTTAAATTGTTAATTTATTAAACGCAAAAACAAACAAAATAGTATTATTCTTCCCCTTTTATTTCTAGCGGTCGTATAGTAAGCTTTATTTTTTGAATGCGCCTTTGCTGCAATTCAATAACTTTAAAGTCAAATTCTTCAAAACTAATTGTTTCATTTTGAGAAGGAAACTTGCCAGCAATTTCTAATACCATACCTGCCAAAGAATCGCTTTCGCCTCGCACTGTTTCAAACCTTTCTATCGGGACAATGATAACACGGCAAACATCATTGATAAGCGTTTTACCTTCGAAAATATAAGTCGTATCGTTTAGCTTTTTGACAAATAATTCATCCTCATCAAATTCATCCTTTATTTCACCAATAATTTCCTCCATGATATCCTCAAGCGTAACAATACCAGAAGTGCCGCCAAATTCATCTACAACAACCGCCATATGACTTCGCTTCTGTTGAAATTCTTTGAGCAAATCTGCTATCAATTTTGTTTCATGTATAAAATAGGTAGGGCGAATTAGATTGTGCCAATTCGGGTGAGATTCATTTAAAAACGCGAGTAAATCCTTGGTATATAAAATACCTTTGACTTCATCAAGATTTTCATCATAAACGGGTAGTCTCGAAAAACCAGACTCAATAACTTTATTTTTCGCTTGGTCAAAATCCCAATTATAGTCAAGCCCAATCACATCCATTCGAGTTCGCATAATTTGCTTTACCGTAATTTCTCCAAACTTTAATATACCCTTGAAAATATTTACTTCTTCGGGCGATGCAGAATGCCCCACCGTGAGTGCAATCGCGTTCTCTACATCTTCGTGGCTAATATCACTCTTCTTTGATTTATTAGTTAAACGTCTTTCTATGAATGAAGTCGAGTTAACCAAAAAATTACTTAACGGGCTGAATAATGTATCCAAAAACTTGATAAACGGAGCTGTAAATAAACTCAAACGCATATTATTCTGAGTTGCATATACTTTAGGCAATACTTCTCCAAAAAGAACCAAGAAAAATGTAACGAGTACTACTTGTATAAATATGTTTACGACATTAAACCAAGCGGGGTCTAAATTTGGTAAGATACGATCTAGCTTTATCAAGCTGCTGAACAACAAATTGGTAGAAATAATTACACCAATACTTAAAAAATTGTTGCCAATTAATAGCGTTGCTAACAAACGCTTGGGCCGCTCAATCAACTTCAAAACACTTTGATAACTGCTTTCATCTTGTTGTTTGATGTAATTAATATCCTTTGCGGAAAGCGAAAAAAAAGCAACCTCGGAACCGGCAATGAGTGCTGTAAAAATAAGTTGGACTATAATAATAACTGCTAATACTATTTGTGTGTTTCCACTCATGTTTGTGTTGAGTAACACATTGAGTAAATGTGAAGTAAATGCCGAATCAGGGTCCAAGTGTATGTGATTTAGTTAAGAATAAAACCTGTTATGCTAAGTGGATTTCAGGTTTTGTTGCGCTGCAAATATATTTACAATATTTAAAATGGCAATTCATTTGATAAATGATTTGGATCATCAGGCATTAAATCTGCCAAATCATCATGCAAGACCTCACTATCTTTACGCGAATCGCTTCGCTTATCTAACATTACCAGGTTACTTGCGACAATTTCAGTTTGATAACGCCTTATTTTGTCTTTATCTTCCCAAGATCTTGTCCTGAGGCTTCCCTCAATGTGAACAAGACTGCCTTTATGTAAGCATTTCGCGGCCAACTCCGCTAAGCCTCGCCATAAAACAATATGATGCCATTCAGTTTGCGGAATGGATACACCATTTTTATCTTTGGTTTTCTCAGTAGTTGCCAGTGGAAATTTTGCTACAGGAATATTGCCTTCTAAATATATAATTTCCGGATCTTTACCCAAATTTCCAATTAAAAATACATGATTTACGCCTCGCATACAAGTGGGTTTATAAAGTATTATAAAGATTAATCAACACTAAAGATAATTGAATTTTTCAAAAAAGGAAATCATAATTCGTGGAAATCCTATTTGCTTAATATCTTTTTTGAGCACCTTGATGACCCCCTGTGGCAATTTTTTTGGCGATTTGTCCAAGCGTATATCGTAAAACTTAGCTTCAATTTTTTGATGAGTAAGTAGTTGTTGCAATAAAATGGGCTTAGGCAATTTTTCCTTTAATTCCCATTCGAATATGTCGCTTAACTTAATTGGAGTTTCTTTCTCCAACATATAAAACGTGTAAAGTCCTTTCCAAATATCACTTGCGTTGCGCTGTATCAGATAAAAATGCCTCGCATCTTGAATGGCAAGAAAATGAAAATAACGTGGTTTTATAATTAGCTTGGCTTTCTTTAGTGGGAAATTATTGATCGTTTCGGTTGCATGGGCTTTACATATCGTGACAAGTGGACATTCGGTGCATTTGGGACTTTGGGGCAAACAAATAGTGGCCCCTAAATCCATCATTGCTTGGTTAAATAAATCTGGCTTGCGAACATCGAGAACTTCTTGGGCAAGTTCTTGAAATTTTCTTTTACCAGCACTTGTATAAAAATTATCCCCTATACAGAACAATCTACTCAATACTCGTACAACATTACCATCTACAACAGCATAAGGCAATTTAAAGGCGAATGAAGCAATTGCGGCAGCAGTATAATCACCTATTCCTTTCAAATTTCTGATCTTGATATATTCATTTGGGAAGTTACCTTGGTAGTTTTTAGAAACGTTTTTTGCAGTTTCATGCAAATTTCTACATCGGTTATAATAGCCTAATCCTTGCCAATCTCTAAGGAGCTCAGTTTCACTAGCATTGGCTAAATGATTTATATTGGGATAATTCTTAATAAATTTTTCATAATACGAAATCCCTTGATTTACGCGAGTTTGCTGCAATATTATCTCACTCAACCATATTTTATAAGGGTCATCTATACCTTTCCAAGGCATAATTCTGTTGTTTACATTGGCATGCCAATGCATTAAATTCTTGGTAATCAAATCTTTGGTTCGCTTCAAAGGATTAGGAATTGGATAACTATAAGAATTAGTTATACTGAATTTTTATATAAATTTGTTATCAAAATTACATAAAACACAAACATAAATTATTAAAAACATGAAAAAAGCAGATCTCATTTCGCTAATTTCAGAGCAAACAGGAGTACCAAAAGTTGACGTTTTGGTATCCCTTGAGAGCTTTTTTACGAATGTAAAGAAAACCATTTCCACAGGAGAAAATATCTATATCCGAGGATTTGGTAGTCTCATAATCAAAAAGCGTGCCGCAAAAATTGGACGAAATATCAAAAAAAATACCTCCGTATTTATCCCCGAACACTTCATTCCAGTTTTCAAGCCAGCCAAAGAATTTACGGATGAGGTAAAAAAATTAAGCAAGGCTCAAGTAGAAGGTTTTCAAGAAGAATAGCTGATTTCTAAGCAATAGCACTATATTTGCATGCTTTGCAAAAAAATCAGTTCATACTCATTGCTATTATAGCTGCCTTAGGTGCGGGCATGTATCTGTTTGGGGATTTAACAGGACCACCAAAAGATAAATCCACACCCAATGCATCCAACCCTAGTGAGCATCAACATGACCCTATGAATCCGTCGGCGGAAGTAGCTGTTATGAATATTGAAAAGTATTCTTTAGAAGTCGAAGCAAAATTGAGTCCTGATAAATTGGCTAAACAAAGAAATCTCACAGAAAAGGCTATTGCAGAGAATTCTGCAGTTGCTTACAAAGACCTAGCTGAATTTTGGGAAGGAGAAAGGGAACTAAATTTAGCAGCTCGTTATTATAAAAAAGCTGCTTTTTTGGAAAATAGTGAAAAAAGTATCACCTTCGCAGGAAACTTATTGTTGGCGATAATGGGTAAAACCGAAGAGACTTCAATGAGAAAGTGGCAAGCATTGGAAGCGATTGCATGTTTTGAAGAAGCCTTGAAAGTCAATCCGGATAATGTTGACACAAAAATCGCACTTGCATCGTGTTACACTGATGGAACTGGCGAAACTATGAAAGGCGTTACACTTTTAAGAGAGGTCACTCAAAAAGATAGTAACAACATAGCTGCCAATATCATCCTAGGTAAGCTTGCCATTCAGTCTGGCCAGTTCGACAAAGCTGTAAAAAGGTTGGAGCGTGTGATTGCATTGCGTTCGGATAATACGGAAGCCATGTACTTTTTAGCCGAAGCCTACAAAGGTTTGGGAGACAAAAACAAAGCGATTGAAATGTTTGAACAATGCAAACGTTTGGTCAACAAAGAAGAATTTAGTGCTGAAATAGATAACTATATCAAGACATTTAAATAATTATAAACATATTTTTAAACAAAAACACATTTAATCATGCCTTGCGGAAAGAAGCGTAAACGTCACAAAATTGCAACACATAAACGTAAAAAGCGTTTAAGAAAGAATCGTCATAAGAAGAAATAATTTTTTTTCACGGTTTAACATATTTCATTTAGTAAGTATCCTGCTTTCAAGTAGGATACTCCCTTTTATTGTGGACGTATGAATGATTAAGTGGTTATGAACATTCACATTTATTTTGAATAAAGAACTCATAATCCAGTCAAATGATGCTGGCGTCGAAATTGCCTTACTGGAAGATAAAAAACTAGTAGAATTACACTACGATAATTCAGGAGGTCAATTCAATGTTGGAGATTTGTATCTAGGTAAGATAAAAAAAATAATGCCTGGATTGAACTCTGTATTCGTAGATATTGGTCACGATAAGGACGCCTTTTTGCATTATACTGATTTAAGTCCAAACTTTAAAAGCCTGATTAAGTTTACCGAAATGTCTATTCAAGACAAATCGTCCTCAAGCTTTGATTTTTCAAAATTTCAGTTGGAAGCAGAAATTGTAAAAACAGGCAAAATAGCCGACGTAATCAATGGCAAACCTAATATTCTTGTTCAAATTTTAAAGGAACCTATATCCTCTAAAGGACCTAGAATTAGCTGCGAAATATCTATTCCTGGAAGATTTATAGTTGTAACTCCTTTCAATAATTTCGTAAGCGTTTCGCGAAAAATACATTCAACTGAAGAACGTAAACGTTTGCAACGTATCCTTGAAAGCATCAAACCTGCGAATTATGGGGTTATCATTCGCACAGCGGCTGAAGGACAAAGTACTGCGGAATTGCACAAAGACCTCATTCAAGTAATTGAATCTTGGAAAGCAATACAATTTAATTTAAAACAAGCCAAACCGCCACAGAAAGTACTGAGCGAACAAAATAAAACCACTTCATTACTACGCGATTTACTCAATAAAGATTTTAATCGTATCGTGTCAAATGATAGTGCAATTGTAAAAGATGCACAAAACTATATATTAGGGGTAGCACCAGGCAGAGAACATATCGTTCAACATCATAACAATGGCTCCACGATTTTCGATCATTTTGGTATTTCCAAACAAGTAAAAGCCTCATTTGGTAAAACCGTAATGCTCGATAGCGGTGGCTACTTGATTATAGAACATACTGAAGCCTTGCATGTGGTAGATGTAAATAGTGGGCACAAATTTTCAAATGAAAACCAAGAGGCTACCGCATTTAACACGAACAAAGAAGCTGCATATGAAATATCACGACAGCTAAGATTACGAGATATAGGTGGAATCATTATTATTGATTTTATCGATATGAAAGATGCAGAACATCGGCGTGATATTGCAAAAATTGTAGAAGATGCCATGAGTACCGATAGAGCGAAACACAGTGTATTGCCGCTTTCAAAATTTGGCATTTTACAAATTACACGTCAACGCTTACGTCCTGAAATTAACATTTCTACAGGAGAAACTTGTCCAAGTTGCGAAGGAACTGGGAAAGTACGCTCTTCACAATTGTTGCTAGATGATATAGAAAAACATATCAAATATTTAAAGGCTAATTTAAATGTTGAATTGGAATTGCACGTGCATCCTATCGTAAAATCTCATCTTACAAAAGGTTTATTTTGGAATTCTATTTTTGCTAAATGGAAGAATGCTTATGGCTCATTTTCTATTTTACCGGATGAGGGATTTGAATTTATACAATACAAATTTTACGATAAAAAATTAGGCGAAGAAATAAAAATTTAATTCAAGATACCCATATCTTCATCTTTATTTAGAAACCAATTTTTTCATGGCGAAGAGTAAGTCAAAACTGAGTATTTGGAAGCGTCTGAAGAGACTCATCCTCTACATCTTGATTGCCAACCTAGGCTATATTATAATTACGAAATGGCTAAATCCACCCATTACAACTATCATGATAAAGTCATGGATTAAAGGCAATGGTCTAACCCGCAATTATGTATCATTTGATGAAATGGGTAGGAATTCGAAATTGGCTTTGATTTGTGCTGAAGATCAATTATTTCCCGACCATAATGGCTTTGATATAGATGCAATAAAAAAAGCAATCAAATACAATAATGATCCCAAGCATAAGAAAACAATTGGGGCGAGTACCATTTCACAACAGACTGCTAAAAATACTTTTTTATGGAATGGTAGAGACTGGTTTCGAAAAGGTTTAGAGGTTTACCACACATTTATGATCGAATTCATCTGGGGTAAAAAAAGAATCCTTGAAGTATATCTAAATATTGCAGAAATGGGCAAAGGCATTTTTGGCATTGAATCAGCCGCACAATATTATTATTCTAAAAATGCGAATAAATTAACTAAATCTGAAGCGGCATGGATTGCCACCATTATGCCGAATCCAATCTTACTTGATCTGAAAAAACCAACACCCAAAATGGCAAAACGCCATTCTTGGATACTTCAGCAAATGAACAATTTAGATGACGACCCTAAAACTAAAAAATTAATCGACGAATAAGCTATAATAAATCTTTTCGCGATGTAAGGTTTCGTTGTAAGTTTGATTTTTTAATAATGATTGTTTTATGA
This sequence comes from Chitinophagaceae bacterium, assembly GCA_044234005.1. Lineage (GTDB taxonomy): Bacteria > Bacteroidota > Bacteroidia > Chitinophagales > Chitinophagaceae > OLB11. Next base: position 36,750 of record JBIIJE010000002.1, read on the forward strand.
AAGTATGTGTGGTAGGTGCCACTGGTTTGGTGGGCACCAAAATATTAGAAGTATTGGCTGAAAGAAATTTTCCTGTAAGTGAATTAATCCCAGTCGCTTCAGAAAAATCAATCGGAAAGGAAGTGGTATTTAAGAATAATAAGTACAAAATTGTTTCGTTTCAAGACGCTATTGCAGCTCAACCTCAAGTCGCAATTTTTTCAGCAGGTGGCACCACCTCATTGGCTTTAGCACCTTTATTTGCAAAAGCAGGTATTACTGTTATTGACAACTCATCGGCATGGCGGATGTCGCTCGAACATAAATTGATTGTCCCAGAAGTAAATGGAAATGTCTTGACCGAGAGTGATAAAATAATTGCAAACCCAAACTGCTCAACCATTCAATTAGTAGTAGCCTTAAAACCTCTTCACGATAGATATAAGGCAAAACGTATCATAGTATCTACTTATCAATCAGTTACAGGCACTGGAGTAAAAGCAGTTACACAATTACAAAATGAGAGAAAGGGCATTGAAGGCGAAAAAGCTTATCCTTATACCATTGACATGAATATCATTCCGCAAATTGATGTTTTTACAGAAAATGGGTACACGAAAGAAGAGTTAAAAATGACAAACGAAACCAAGAAAATAATGGGTGACGATTCTATCTTACTAACGGCAACTTGCGTTCGCATACCTGTTATGGGTGGGCATAGTGAAAGCGTGAATATAGAATTTGAAAATGAATTTGAGTTGGATGAAGTAAAACAACTACTTGAAAATGCCGATGGTGTGAGTGTAATCGATGATATCACTCATCTAAAATATCCAATGCCTCTAGATGCACATAATAAAGATGACGTATTTGTAGGACGTATTAGAAGAGATGAGACACAACCTCGAACATTAAATTGCTGGATCGTTTCCGATAACTTGCGTAAAGGTGCGGCCACTAATGCAATACAAATTGCCGAGCACTTATTAAAACATGGTTTTTTAACTGTGTAATTTTTTTATACTAATCTCTCTAACTCACGCAGCCATCTCTCCGGAATTTCATTTTGGGAAGCACTTACATAATCGTTATAAGAGCAAGGTATAAATCGGCCATTACTGAGCTGCATCCACCAACGATTCGTCTTTTTACTTTTGCGAAACAAGGTGTTTGTATCCGTAAAGGGTATTTGGTACTCCAAAAATTGAGAAGCATTGCTGATATCCGATTCTCCTGCTTGAATAGACAAACCATCGACAAAATACCAAATCATCTGAGCCAAAAGCTTCGCAGTAATTGACTCGGTATCTAGATGAGGTTGATAACCATAAATACCAAAACTTCGCATTTGTGTGCTCATACCCGCAAATTGAGAAATTTTACAAATTTCATCTCCGTAAAAACCGTTGGGTGAAGCTAATTTATTGGCAGGTGCGTCACTCGAACGTATGGCATTAATATCTAAACTTATCACTGATGAATTGCGCAACATGGGTTCAATTTCATTAAGATTCTCACGAGCCTTACCAACACGAATACAATCAAAACGCAACTTATCAAAGGTTTCAATTAAGTGAGGATTTACAAAATAGCTTTGAAAACCGATTAAATTAAAATGTCGTACATGATTAGATGTAGAAGTAAGTGCATCCATTAAATAACTATCGTATTGGCTTTGAGTATGGGTATTAATATCGACAAGCATATCTATGACACTAAAATCGATAAGTTCACCTGCTTGCTTGAATACCTCATACTGTTGTAAAGTCAAATCATGCGCACCGCCTAGCACGAGCACTTTTTTGCCCATGTCATTCAATTCACTTAAGACGGTTCGTAAAGCAGCTTTTGTATCATTCAGAGTAGCCCCTTCGATAATATTGCCAAAATCAGCAATTTTCAGATGTTCATGCCAATCATATAGCTCATAAAGCTCTTTTCTTACTTTGTCAGGACCATCTTGGTAACTACCATCAATGTATTGACCACGAAACTCACCACAGCCAACCAAAACCAGATCGACATCGCTTAAATCGGTTGTCTGAGACGTGATTTCAATTATTTTATGGCCAATTTGAGCCGGTAAATACTCCTTACCAAAGGCTTTCTTGAAACTTATCTTGGCTTGATAATCTAAAATATCTTGTATACTTGACATATTTATTTAAAAATGCTAAAGTACAAGTTTAATGAATCTATTGTATTAAAATCGAGGGTTAAGCGAAATTAATTAGATCATTAACTTGTTTAGTCCCATTTTCTAGTAGGGTTCCATATATAAAGCTTATTAAAGATTTAACTATATCAGAGAATGGGACATTTTTATTGACCTAGATTTAGAGAATGGCGGTAATTAGGGAATTATATATGAAATAGCTAGACAATATATAGCACTTCGATTACCACATTCTAATTAAATCATCCCAAATACTCAAGGAAAGCAGCCGAATACTCATTTGTGGTCATTCATCGATACATATAGCTTTACTTTTGTCCTACCAAACTTAACCTAATGGTTTAACCAAATCTATCTATTGAAAATTTGTTTAAGTTTTTAGTAAAAAAAATGAAAATTTAGTAGTGTTTTTTTTCATTATCCAGATTAACCACAGTCTCTAAGATTGTGGTTTTTTTATTCCCTCACTTCAATTCCTCCGCAAACTATCCTCTTTTCATAATATCTTCAATCTCACTTGTCGTTATAGGAATACCCTTGAATAAATCAACATTTCCTGTTTTTGTAACCCAAAAATTGTTTTCAATTCTTATGCCCATTTGTTCTTCTTCAATATAAATGCCTGGCTCTATAGTAAAGACCATACCCTCTTTGATAGGTGTATTTCGTGTGCCAATATCGTGCACATCAAGTCCTAAATGATGTCCCAATCCATGATAAAAATATTTAGTACATGCTTTCTGTTCAGGTGTTTCATTTTTAATATCCGCTTTTGTAAGCAAGCCAATCTTGAGTAATTGCCTATTCATTTCATCTTGTGATTTCTCCGTTATTTCCAACCAAGTAATACCAGGTTTTAGGATTTTTCTCGCAAATAAATGAACTGCCAAACAAGCATCATATACTTCTTTTTGTCGTTTACTGAATTTACCATTAACAGGAATTGTGCGAGTCATATCAGCGCAATAATTTCCGTATTCAGCGCCAAAATCCATGAGTATCAATTCGCCATTTTTGCAAACTTGATTATTCTCAACATAATGCAAAATACGCGCTCTATCCCCACTCGCCAAAATACACCCATATGCGTGGCGTGTAGCTCGATTGCGTAAAAATTCGTGCGTTATCTCAGCCTCAACTTCATATTCCATTACATTAGGCTTAATGAACTTGCACACACGTAAAAACGCTTTATGTGTAATATTTATAGCTTCTTGCAATACATCGACTTCTTGCTTTGACTTAATAGCGCGCAATTCTTTGGTAATTACCGCTGCTCTTTCGTATTTATGAAGAGGGTAACGTTTCATTAATCGATGTACATCTAGTAAATCAATTCGTGGGAGATGCATATCCAATCGATCGTTTTCATTTGTATCTAAATACACATATTCCGCATGATGCATCCAAGCTTGAAGCAAAGCATCCAACTGATCAAGAAAAATTACAGATTTAATACCTGAAACCTCACTAGCTTCTACTTTACTTAACTTATGCCCTTCCCATTTTTCTAATAATTCATTAGGCCGAAGTATCACAAGTACTTCTCTGTACTTTTCATCCAAATTTTGTGGATATAAAACAACCATGGTTTGCTCTTGTACAATACCACTTAACCATACAACATCTGTGTTGGATTTAGCTTTGTACTGCGCATCTCCATTTTCAGGTAAAATAGGATGAGCATGAAATATAGCGATAGAATTAGGTTTCATTTTTTGGAGAAACCGTTTTCTATTTTGAATAAAAATAGTAGTTGGCAATAGATTGTATTTCATGATATTAAATAAATTAATTGATTCGGATTTTTTTGCTCACCAAATGTAATACAAAGTAAGAATTAGTATTCTCGTTCCACACGAAATTAATCTAAACACCTGCTACTCGTAACGCAAGGCAATAATTGGATTGAGTTTACTGGCTTTCATCGCAGGGTAAATTCCAGCACCTAAACCAACCAACATGCACAAAGTAATTCCAATACCAATCCATAACCAGGGTATTACAAATGAAGACCCTAACACGAGGGACAAAATATTGCCAATAAAAATACCCACTACGATACCGATTACACCTCCCTTTAAACTAATGATTAAAGCTTCTAGAAGAAATTGTGTCTTAATCGTGATTGCATTTGCACCTAATGCTTTGCTGACTCCGATTTCCCTTGTTCTTTCTGCTACCGATACGAGCAAAATATTCATCAAACCAATCGCAGCACCTAACAATGTAATAAGACCAATAACACTTGCAGCCAAGGTTACATACTTAGTATTTTCGAGCAAAGAATTGGCGACATCATTATTATGATTAATGGCAAAATTATTCTCTATACCTAAAGGTAATCCTCTAGCTTGCCGCATACTTCCTTCGGCTTCATCACTGGCGAAATCCATATATTTAACATCGTTTACATGAACATTAATTGCTGCCGAAAAATTAGCTAAATTGATTTGTCTTTTAGCATTATTCAAACCAATAATTATCATGTTATCGGCACGATTTATAAAACTCGAACCCTTACTTTCCATTACACCGAGCACTCGATACGACTTGCTGCCAATCATCAAATTAGCATTCATAGCATTCTCTATTTTCCCAAAATACTTTTTACCAATGGCTTGGCCCACAATACAGTAATCTTGTCCGCTTTGTATTTCTTGTGGTGTAAAATTCCTACCTACATCTAAGCTAGTTCCACTTACTTTTAAATAATATTCATCGCTTGCTAACACACTAATGTTAGGGTTCGATTTTTTCTTGCCTCGTTGTATGGTAGCACCTGAATTGATGGGCACACTTATACTCACCAAGCTTGGAAAAGAAAATAATGCCTTGAAGTTTTCAGCTTCACGCAGACTAATTCTGTCTTTACTATTTCCATTACTCATTCTTTTCTGCTTTCCACGCTTACCCATGCTAGCTTGAATGCTTGGTTCTGTAATTGAAAATGTATTTGCACCTAAACCAGCAAAAGAGGTTTCTACGGTTGATTGCAGCACATCAATGACAGTGATTATACCGATTAAAGCTGTGATACCAATTGCAATAATTGCAACCGTTAAATTAGACCGTAATCGATTACCTTGCAGGGCGCGCTGTGCTAAATTGTATATATCTGCTAATTTCAAATCAACCCAAATGTACGAATCTCAAGATAAGTTATCAGAAGATGTTTTCACTTACTGCAAATAATTGGCTTGCAGTTTCTTCCTCGTTTCAGACACGATTTTTCTTAAGTGCCAGATTTAGGTTTAAAAACAGAATAAAGACCGCAAAAGTCAATTGGCAAAAAAATTCGAGACTTTCAAATTTTTTAGCAATGTGTTATCTCATCGATAATGAAGCGATAAAAAATTTGAGTAACGAAGAAATTTGAAACCAATTGGCAATTTTTCTGAATCTCATTAAGTCTTGCAAGGGTTTCGAATAACCTTTAATGTAAAAAGCATGCTTTTTTAAACATGCTTTTCATTAAAATTGATTCTCTAAAGAATTAGATTAAAAGAGAAGATCGGTAAATTCGCCGTTTTTGGGCTGCAAATCTCCAGTTATTAATCGAATACCATCTATTAACCACCAAATTCCAAAAAAGCCTCCAAAAGTAAGAAGCTGCACAATTCCAATACCCGTATAGCCCATATAGAAACGATGAATGCCTAGAAAACCGACAACAAACCATAAAATAAAGGCCACTGTTTGACTTTTACCTTCTCGCGCTGATTGCTTGCTTTTCAAGAATTTCTTACTAACTTTCTTTGTTAGAACCTGCTGTTCAGCTATTGAAGATTCTACTGGGCTTGATTGCGTGTTTGGTGCATGCACTACAAACGCCGCTTGTGTTTGAAAGCCAATCAAGATGGCTAATAAAAATAAAATTTGTTTCATGTGACGAATATATAAATTTTCTTTGAAAAATTACAATCTCGACTTCACATTTGCCACATCGTCAATTCGTTGCTGAGCTATACGCATAGCTGCTTCTTGGGTGGTAAGATTATCAGTTTCCGATAATGTAAAAATATCTAGAATTCGATTATAAATTTTTTCTACATCCTTAGTTACCTTCTCTCTATTGTAGGCGCCACTTGCTTCAGCCGCAACATTTATCAAACCGCCTGCATTGATTAAAAAATCAGGTGCATAAATAATCCCCTTTTCTATCAAGGCTCGGCCATGAGTTTTTTCCTCAGCCAATTGGTTATTTGCGGCACCTGCAATGATTGAGCATTTCAATTTAGGTATAGATTCACTATTAACAGTAGCACCTAAAGCACATGGTGCATAAATATCAATGTCTACATCTAACATATGAGAAGGTTCTACAAACTCAACTTTGTATTTGTCAACAGTCTCCTTAATTCGCTCTTGATTTATATCAGTGATATAAACTTTTGCACCAGCATCCACCAAATGCCCTACCAAATATTGCCCCACGTGTCCGACACCTTGTAACATTACTTTCTTTCCACTTAAATCATCACTACCCCAACGCTTAAATGCACAAGCTTTCATACCGACAAATACACCATAGGCTGTAAATGGAGAAGGGTCACCACTTCCACCCATATACTCAGGTATTCCAGTTACATGCTTTGTTTCTAAGTGAATAAATTCCATATCCGAAGCAGATGTATTTACATCTTCTGCGGTAATATATTTTCCATTTAATGAATTAACAAATTTGCCATATCGTCGCCACAAAGCTTCACCTTTCAATGAAGGGTCCCCAATAATCACCGCTTTACCGCCGCCTAAATTCAACCCAGAAATAGCCGCTTTGTAGGTCATGCCACGTGATAAACGCAAGGCATCAATAACAGCCTCGTCATCTGAATTATAATCCCACATTCGTGTACCCCCTAATGCAGACCCTAATGTTGTGTTGTGAATAGCAATGATTGCTTTTAATTTCGAGTGAGGGTCATTACAAAAAACAATTTGTTCGTGGCCTAATTCATTCATCAATTCAAATACATTATCTGACATAATTTTTAGTTTTTAGTTTTCTAATTCATCGCCATTAGCCTGGAACATACTCAAGCCGGATGAAGTGAACAAAATCAAATTTAATTTTTGTTTCTTGATATTCCTATGCGAAATAATCTCTAGGAATGAACCGCTTATTTTTTATACTTGTTTAATAATTTTTGCAAGGCGTCCGCTTCGGATAAATCCTCTTCGGGCTCTTCCGAAACGTTTGCTTTTTTAATCTGCGGTGCTTTCACCTCCGCTTCTTTCGCTTCAGAAGATACTTCTCTAGTTTCTTGAGGCGTTTGAACTACTGACTTATTCTCATTCGGAGGTTCAGCATTCGATTTTTTTTCATCACGCTTCGAACCTTTCGGAGCACGATAAAATTTGCCCATCTCACGTTCATCTTGCGATATTTTATCTTTTATTTCTTGAGCCTTTTCTTTCAACTCATTAACTTTCTGTTGTATTTCCTTAATCATCTCCTGATATTCTTCACGCTTTTCATAGGATCTTAAGCTTGCCGGAAGGTTTGTCATTCTATCGTTTACGTCAAACAACAAATTTTCTTCACTTTGAATATCTCTTGTTAATCGACTATAATAGGCTCGATTACGAGATAATCTTTCTTGTAAATCTTTTGTTTGCTCTTTTCTTCTTTCATCGCGAGAAGCATCTTTCCTATCGAAGAAATTCTTTTTGGCTTTCATAAAACGCTCCCACAAATCATCTCCATATTCGGCTGGCACTCGACCAATTTTCTTCCACTCTTCAAACATATCCATAAATTCTTTTGTGGCGCTATCATAATCAAATGAGTTTTGCAATTCTTCTGCAAATGAAACAATAGCCATCTTTTTTGCGTAATTATCTTCTAATTGCACGCGAATGGTTGAGTAATGAGCGTCTTTATTTTTATAAAAATGATTCTTGGCTTCTAAAAATTGGCTCCAAATTTCATCACTCTTTTCAGCTGGCACTCGACCTATGGTTTTCCATTCATCCATCAAGGCTTTATACTCGTCAGAAGTTTTATTCCATGCGGTGCTTTCTTTAAGTGCCTCCGCTTTTGCAACTAATTCTATTTTCTTTGCCAAATTAGCTTCTTGCTCTATAGATATTTCGCCAATGTGCTCTTTTTTTCGCGCGAAGAAAATATCCTTTGCCGCGCAAAATCGAAACCAAATTTCCTCCATACGATGCTTAGGAACCATGCCAATTTTCTTCCATTCTTCATTCATGGCGATATAAGCATCTGTTGTTTTTTTCCACTCGCTCGAATTTGATAAAGCTTCTGCCTTTTCACATAAATCTATCTTTTTAGATAAATTATCCAACAATTCATGTTCAAAGTTTTCAAAATTAGCTTGTTTACTTTTGAAGAAATCATCTTTCGCTTTCTCGAAACGTTCTCTAAATTCCTCATTCTTCAAATCAGGCACAATAGGCAATGCCTTAAATTCGGTTTGCAGGTTGCGCAACTTCTCCGTACCTTCTTTCCATTCCTTAGTTTCTAAGAGTGCTTCAGCAGCTTTAACCAATTCTTCTTTTTTAAGAATTACTTTTTCAACATCTACTTTAATAACTGCCTCCATTTCATCTAATTGCTCTAACAATTCGCTATAATTACCAATTGCCTTTGCTTTGCATAAGTATGATTTTGTGCGAGTTACTTTACCCGCCAATTTAACTTTATCGGCGCTTGTTTCAAATTCTGATTTAACTTCCTTTACTTTATCAACAAGCTCTAGAAATCGCTCTTCCATTGAAGCAATGGTGTATTGTTGATTTTGTTCATTCAACTCACCAATTGCTCTTTCTTCAAACCATTTGGTTGCAGGAATGAATACTTGTTCTTCTTTAATTGTATAATTTTCCATAAATAAATTTTAAATTTAATAAAATAACTTCTGTATTGCTAATTTATAGTATATCGTTTGTTTCTCTAATGGCAGCAATTCCTGGCAATTTTTTACCTTCAAAAACTTCAAGTAAAGCACCCCCTCCTGTACTTACGTATGAAACCTGACTAGCCAGATTAAATTTATTAATTGCTGCTACTGAATCTCCTCCGCCAATTAATGAAAATGCGCCTTTCGAAGTTGCCTCTGCTATCGCTAACGCAATAGCTTTTGTGCCCTCTTGAAATTTTTCCATTTCAAAAACACCCATAGGTCCATTCCACAAAATGGTTCTAGAATTGGCGATTACTTCACTAAACTTAGCAATTGTTTTTGTGCCAATATCTAACCCCATCCATTCATCTGGAATGGCTGTATTGTCAAGCATTTGAACTTGAGCATCAGATGCAAATTTATCTGCAACTACACTGTCTTCGGGGATTAAAAGTTGTACCCCTTTTTGTTTAGCTTTCTCCATTAGCTCCAATGCAAGTGCTAATTTATCATGTTCACACAACGAACCACCCACACTATGGCCTAGTGCTCGAATAAAAGTGTAAGCCATTCCTCCACCGATAATAATATTGTTTGCCTTATTCATCAGCATTTCAATAATTAATATTTTGTCGCTCACTTTTGCCCCTCCTAAAATTGCGGTGAAGGGCTCCTCTGCACTATGCATTACTTTTTCCGCATTGGCAACTTCTGCTTCCATCAACAAGCCAAACATACGATTTGACGGATTAAAAAACTGTGCCATCACGGCGGTAGATGCATGTGCACGATGTGCTGTACCGAATGCATCATTTACGTACACATTTCCCAAGCTGGCAAGTTTTTTTGCAAAATCAAAATCGCCATTTTCTTCGGCAGGGTAAAATCTTAAATTCTCAAGCAACAAAACCTCTCCTGCTTGTAAACTAGCGGCTTCTCGATTCGCTTCATCTCCTATGCAATCATCTGCAAATTTTACAGTTGCACCATTTAATAATTTAATGAGATGAGGTATGATATGTTTTAATGAATATTTTTCAACAGCCCCCTCCTTAGGCCTTCCTAAGTGCGACATAAGAATTACACTTCCGCCATCATTGCGTATTTTTTGAATGGTAGGAATAGAAGCACGCATGCGTGTATCATCTGTAATTTCGTAGCTATCATTAAGTGGTAAATTAAAATCAACACGTACTAATGCTTTTTTGCCTTCGAAATTAAATTTTGAGAATTCAGACGTCATAACAGATATATTTAAATAAAAAGTTTGAGAATTTTATTTCAATCTTCTAATTGAAATGGTATCAGTTGCTAAGTGTTTAGAAGTTATTTTTTGGTTTTGATACTTTTTTCCAAAGCCTTTTCCTCGGCTTTTTCCTTTTCCTTTTCTTGCTTTTTTAAATCAAGCATTTTTTTAAATTGTGCGGGTGTAAGTATTTTCTTATACTCATTTTTGCGCATATTTTGTACAATCTCTTTCTGCTTCTTTTTTAGTTTTTTACTCGGTTTTTTCGCATCGTAAGCATCAATCGCTTCGAATGCTTTTAGATTCACATCATAAATTTTTTTCTGTTGATCTGCACTCAACTGCAAATCCTTATTCATTTCTTCAGTCTTCTCCTTCGCTTTTTCAGCAGGGGTCTTCTTATCTGCGAAAACGGATAGATTTAAGAAAAACAATAAACCTAGAATTATCAAATGCTTCATATTTTCAATCTTTAGAGCTGGTAAATATAGTAGATTTTATAAAAAATAATCAGTTTTGAAAAAAGTAGTCCATAATATAATCACGGGTATGCCCCCCGAAGCAAGCTTTGGAAACCAAATCGGAACTTCCTCGCATCGGGATTCAAAAATCTAAAATTCGTACCCCATTTTGATTTTAATAATAAAGATATATTTAGGGTCAAGCATGTTTGCCCAAGCTTATCTATATTTGCGGCTCTAAAAATATTCCCATGTCAGAAAATCGTAATTATAAATTAGGAACAAAATTTATACATGCTGGTGCAGAACCCGACCCAAGCACAGGTGCTATTATGACGCCTATTTTTCAGACTTCGACCTACGTGCAAGCCGCTCCGGGCGTAAATCAAGGATATGAATACGCTCGAAGTCAAAATCCAACGAGAGCTGCGCTGGAGACTGCCTATGCGATGATAGAAAACGCAAAGTATGGCTTGGCTTTTAGCAGTGGTGTTGCCGCTACAGATGCGGTGATGAAACTTTTACAACCTGGCGATGAGGTAGTCGCAGCGCATGATATGTATGGAGGGACCTATCGTTTGTTTACAAAAATTTATGAGAAAATGGGCATCAAATTTACTTATGTAGATACAACCAATGCCGACAACATATTACCTTTCCTAACAAAAAACACGAAATTAATATGGATTGAGACCCCTACCAATCCACTTATGAATATAACTGATATTGAAGCCATTTCAAAAATCGCAAAATCGAATCATGTTTGGCTATGTGTGGACAATACTTTTGCGAGTCCGTATTTGCAAAACCCGCTTGATTTAGGTGCTGATTTGGTTATGCATAGCGCTACTAAGTACCTTGGAGGACATAGCGATGTGATACAAGGAGCTTTAATGATGAATGACAAGGCTTTACGTGATGATCTTTATTTTATTCAAAAAAGCTGCGGTGCTGTACCTGGTCCGCAAGATTGTTTTTTAGTTTTACGAGGCATTAAAACTTTACATGTACGTATGAAAGCTCATTGTGAAAATGGGGAAAAAATAGCTCATTTTCTGCGCAATCATCCAAAAGTTGAACGCGTGTATTGGTGTGGTTTTGAAGACCATGTAAATTATGATATTGCAAAAAAACAAATGCGAGGCTTCGGCGGCATGATGAGCTTTGTCTTAAAAGATAAAAGTGCTGAAAATACCAAACGCGTACTTTGTGGTACAGAATTATTTAGTCTGGCGGAAAGTTTAGGTGGTGTCGAAAGCCTTATTAATCATCCTGCTACCATGACTCATGCTAGCATACCTCGGGAAGAACGATTGAAAATAGGCTTAAGTGATTCTTTAATTCGGCTGAGCATTGGTATAGAAGATGCTGAAGATTTAATCGCTGATTTACAACAAGCTATCGGCTAGACTTAATCTTTTTTTTCGAGTGCAAGCAATTGGTAAGAGTCCTGCAAATTATTGGCTTTAAAAAATTGGATTAAATCTGCAAGCCTTTTTTCATGTTGATATTTAATGTTTGATACAAGCTTTTCTCGACATAATACGCAAAGTCGAATACTGGATTTATCTAATTAAGATAGACTATTCGAACCATTCATTACGCATTGTGCTGCGACACAATGGTGCAGGCCAAACATATGACCAATTTCATGCGAGGCTGTTTTTAGCAATCGAATTAAGGCAAGGTCGAAACTTGCCGATGAAGTAATTGTTGAAACGGCACAAGGAAGTCACACCAATATGCTTATCGTAAGTTGCCAAGCCAAACACGTAATTCCAATCTTCACTAGGGTAAATATCTTTTTGAGACAAAGCCATATAAACTATACCACCAATATGTTTAATTTTCGTCAAGACTGAATCTAGAATATATATTGCGTCTAATTGCTCGAATTTTTCCTGACCAATTCTTCTAAAACTTGGAGGAATACAACTTTCTTCAATGGGTGCGCTCTTTTGAAATGTCAATTGAAAGAAACAAGAAAGATAGGATTGGCATAAATCTATTTGTGCTTGTTGAAAAGAATCAAATTGATCTAATGGAATTAAATATATTACATTTTGATTCTGATTAGGAGAAGGTTTCTTGTCAATTTCATATTGAAGCAAACTTTGACCTTTTTCCTTGTGTTCAGCTAGCCATTCACCTGACTCTGGTTTCGACAGCGGCTTGACAATATTTTTAACTCGGCTTGAATAATTCGAGTTGCAACAAGCAAAAAAAATAATGAAAAAAATAATGATGATTTAGGCAAAGACATAAGCTCAAGTGAGCTTTTTAAAGCAATCAAACATCTCTCACTCATGCTGCAATAACAAGTCACGTAAAGCAACTTTACTGAAACTACTTGCTTTTTTTCTTAGGACTTGGTTTGCGTTTATTGGTTGTCTTATTCGTCGCTTTATTCGTTGAGTAATATCGCTTTACATTAGATGCTTTCTGGGTTTCGCTTTTTGGTTCATCTATAACATCCTCCTCTTGTGGTATAGGATAAGTGCCGTTCATGAGTTGCATTAACTTTTGTTGAACATCTATAGTAAAATTATTGCCCTGAGAGTCGAATTGCGTAAGCGATTTTAACTGAGACATTTCAAGCGGTATGTCTGCCAATTGATTATTGTTCACATTTAAGCTATTTAACCCTACCATCATGCCTATTTCTGGAGGCAATTCATGAATTTGATTATTACTTAAATCCAAATTTTGCAAATGAGATAATGATGAAAGTACAATCGGAAAGTTTTCAAATTTATTATTGGAAGCGTGCAATGTTTTTAATTTCCTAAGGTTAGAAAAAGAAGTCGGCAAGTCATAAATTTTATTGCCAGAAGATGCATCACCCAATATCAGTGTTTCAAGGTTTGACAAATTACCAATTTCGTTTGGCAAGAAGTGTATATTGTTATTTGCAATATTTAACTCTTTTAAATTTTTCAATTCTTTGAGTTCAGATGGCAAATAGTTAAGCCTACAGCCACTCATATCCAAATTGGTGATGTATTTCATTTGCTTTACCAAGGCAATCATTTTCTTAGGATCTTCAATTAAATTACCACTAAATTTAAACGAAGTCAGACCTTTTAAATTATTGATTTCGTTTGGCAAAAAAGTAATAGGATTGCCTGTGATATCAATTTCTTCCAAATTGGTACAATTAGCAATATTTACAGGAATTGTATTGAGTTTATTATTTCGCAATATGAGTTTGCGAAGTTTTTTGAAATCACCGATAGATGTTGGCAATGAACTTAAGTTATTATTACTTAAATCGAGTACCTCAAGCTCTTTCAAAAGATATACATCCACGGGAATGCTCTTTAGGTTCGCATTCTGTAAGGTGAGCTCACGCAAAAGCGGATATCGAAGTATTTCATTTGGAAATACATTAAAAGGTTGACTGCTAATACGAACATTAAATACACAATTATAATCGTAAGCAGCAGATGGCAATTGAGAAAATACCTTGTCAGGATCGCAAGGCCCTGCCATAGGGTAATAAACTTGGCTAAATGCAACATTGCAAAGCAACACTAATCCGATTGCGGAAATCAACTTCTTTAACATGAGCTCTTTTTGAAATTTTGGCTTAAAAATAGATTCTTTTTTGTCAAATAAACAAATTTTTTCATTGAATACGACTTTTCAAGATGTCAAATTAACTAAATAGTCCAAACTACCTATTTTTTAAGTGTAAACAGACTTAGAAAACTTGACTTATTAGTACTTCGTTTGATAAACAACCAAATTAAACAAGAAACTAATAAGATAGGCCAAATTGGCAACAAGGCAACAATTACACTCATGAGATTTCTCCAACCAACTACCACTGCCTTTGAAATTTGAAGAAGTAGAGGTGTGCTAACTTTCTCGGAATTCGATAACATTCTTCTCTGTATCAATTCATCCGCTTTGAGATTAATTGCCAGCCAAAGATATTCACTTTTGTAACCTAAATTACTTTGCAAAATTTGTTGATTAATTTGTTCTTTAACCTTTTCATGAGCATAGGCTTGCTTTTCTGATTTACTATTTGCATTTATCTCTATTACAGTTACATTCTTTTCCATTTCCAGTTTGGCACTTTCATCCGTCACATCCTGTTCAGCGAGCTTAAGATTTTCGACATAGGCATTCGACGTAAGTAAGGCATGCAGGAATTCGGGGCTCTTATCGCGCGGTAATTGAACCTTCAAATGTGCTTCTGGTCTGCAAATTTTTGTTTCCAATACTGAATCAACGCTAATTAAGGTTTTCGTTTGCGCCTCAATATTAGATTGAATATCATAAGAAATCACACGCCCATTTATTCGATGAATATATGAAGTAATGCTATCCAGACTAGGTGCTAGCAGATTCACGTGAATTTGCATATCACCTTCCATGATATTCTTTCTTTCTCCGCCTTGTGCATGTAAATTTAGATTACTTACAACTTCATGATTATTTGCTTGTTGGCAGGCTTGCGCGAATAAAACCACAATAGAAGCTAAGAGTAGATTTTTTGTTTTCATAAGAATTATTTTAATTATTAATTCTCCGAAAGTCAAAAATGTAACCTCTGTAAACTGTTAAACATTTCGCAAGACATCATAAAGTCGCGACCAATTTATTTAAACAACACTTCTAAAGCCCATGTTCACTTACCAAATATACCATTGCACTCATGGCAATGGCGCCTAGGCAAAGCTCTCTGCGATGGACATTTTCAAAAACATCATTGGCACTATGATGATAATCGAAATAACGTTGTGAATTAGGGGTCAATTCCATGATTGGCGTCTTAAATTTTCTATACATTGGACCAACATCTGCACCTCCTCCATCACCATCAAATTGATAAACCCCGTATGGCAAAAATAAATTAGACCATGTTTTTACTTTTTTTCTTTGTGCAGCCGTACAGTTCATTGAAAACCCCAATGGCACATCACCGCCTGCATCGCTCTCTATACAAAGAATATGCTTTTCCTTATTTTTTTCTGCTAGTTCTGCGTACTTATTAGCTCCGCGCAATCCATTTTCTTCATTCATATACAATATGGCTCTAATGGTTCGTTTAGGTCGAATATTTAGTTCTTTAAAGACACGTAATACTTCCATGGCTTGCACTACTCCAGCTCCATCATCGTGCGCTCCTTCTCCAATATCCCACGAATCTAAATGTCCACCCACAGTAATAATTTCATTTGGCAACTCACTTCCTTTAATTTCACCAATCACATTGTAAGAAAGAACATCATCAAGCATTTCACAAGTAGTTCGTAAGTGCAATTGAACTTGGTTATCCTTTTGTAACAACTTCTCCAAATTATCAGCATCAACATTTGAAATTGCAACTGCAGGTATGGCTGGATATTTTGTATCATATCTCATGGCACCCGTATGGGGCTTGTTATCGTAGGCGGAAGATACGGAACGAATCACCACCGCAATAGCACCTAATTTGGAGGCTTCGCTTGGAGCACCCCATCGATAATAAACACAAGGGCCATAACTTTCGAATGTGCTAACATTTGTTTGATTGAATCGATAATTAAAAAAAACAATCTTGCCTTTTACTTCAGCCTCAGTATACTTTTTAAAGTCATCAATCGAATTCACCATTAAAAGTTTAGCTGTTAATGCATCATCTCCAGTACCAACGGCGTTACCTAATGAGGATACCACAAGATTCGTTTTTATGCCTTTGCTGTTTATTATAAATGCCTCTTCTTCTCCTCTTACCCAATGCGGAACCATTACTTCTTGCAACCATACCTTATCACAATTCATTTTTTCCATTACTTGTTTCCCCCAAGCTACAGCTTTTTCAGCTTGTGGCGAACCGCTCAACCGATGACCAATATTTTTACACAAATCCCTCAAATCAGTATAGCAACTATAATTAGATAAAATATGATTAGACATTCGTTTCAACGTGGTGCTGTCGCTTGGAAAATTTTGCGCTGAAACTGAAAACGATAATAGAAATGTAATTAGAATGGTGGCAATAAATTTGAACATAGTCGCAATGTAAGATTTCTTCTGTTTTTAAAGCATTTTGAATAAAAGATTTTATGACTAATAGTTATACAAAACTTACTTTTCCCATATCATACTTCAAATTATTTAACTTTTCAATCTTTAATAATAAAGGCCCATCCATATCCACATAATCAAGTACTGGTAAGAATTGAGCGATAGCCAATGAGCCAGGTTCGGTTTCATTCATACATCCCATCATCACTTTTAAATTGAGTTGCTTCGCTTCTGCGACCATACGTGCAGCGGGTGTCATACCTCCGCATTTGGTGAGTTTAATATTAATACCGTCAAAAGAAATAGCACATTTTCTTACATCCTGTTCACTTACACAGCTTTCATCAGCAATCAAAGGAAGCATATTTTGCTCCTTCACAATTTGCATGTCTTCCCAAGCATCTTTAGCAAGTGGCTGCTCCAATAATTCTACGCCTAATTCTGTCAGATGTGGCAACAAAAATATAGTCTCGTCAAGACTTAAAGAGGCATTTGCATCAATACGGAAAATCGAATTGGTGTGTAATCTTAATACTTTCAATGTCTCCAAATCTTCTCGGCTACTCATTTTAATTTTATAAATAGGCCAAGGATTTGCTTTCATTTTTTCTACCATCATTTCTTGGGTGTCAATACCCAATGTGTAATCTGTTAATGGGTTAGTTTGAATATCAAATAATTGATTCGGGAAAAGCAATTCACCTACGGACTTGCCTTTTATTTTTGCATACAAATTCCAGTAGGCCATATCTAAAGCGCAAACTAAAAAAGGATTCTTAGGAAATAAATGATGACAAAAATGCCAAAACCTATCAGGTTCAGTAAATGAATATTGGCGCAATACCTCTATTTTACTTAGCAATTCATCAATCATACTTTCAACAGTAACATCATAGTAATGTATAGCGGGCGCTTCTCCAATGCCCAGCACTCCGTTAAACTCAATTGCAATAAGTAATGCTGGCTGATGTGTTTTGAGTCCATGCGCTGTGGTAAATGGATAAATAAATTCTGTGTTGAGTGATTTGTATTTTATAGAAAGCATAATTGATAAGAAATAAAAATTGAATATATCAAAGATTCCATTTTTAAATGCATGCTTTGTCGATTTAGTTGAGATAAGCTTACTTTTACGCCAAATTTTTTGGCAGATACAGCATTTCGTGAATAAGAGTTTAAACATAGCATTAGTAGGTAACCCAAATTGTGGTAAAAGCTCTTTGTTTAATGTTTTAACGGGTCTGAACCAAAGAGTTGGGAATTTTCCAGGAGTTACGGTCGATAAAAAGACAGGCCGATGCCAAATCAATAGTTCACTTACAGTAAACGTGATTGATTTGCCAGGTACTTACAGCTTGTATCCCAAAAGCGCAGATGAATTAGTGACATTTGATGTTTTATTTGATGATGACGAAGCTGTAAAAATAGATTTAATTTTAGTGGTCGTAGATGCTTCAAACTTAAAGAGAAATTTATTGTTTTGTTCGCAAATAATGGATTTAAAAAAGCCCGTTATTGCCGTACTAACTATGATGGATATTGCGAGACAAAAAGGCATACAAGTAGATGAAGCAGGCTTATCACGCGAATTGGGTTGTCCAGTGGTGAGCACCAACCCGTTAAAAGGCAAAGGAATCCAGCATTTAAAAAAACAAGTAGAATTCATTTCCTCGCGGAATAACGAAAATGTCAATCGCGATTTTATAGACAATTACCAATTGGCACCGCAAGCGATTGACTTGGTAAGATATCATTCGCCGAATATAAGTGATTATGCTGCCATTCACTTAGCTAATGTATATAATGATGTTCCATTTTTAAAACGTGAAGTAAAAGAAAAATTAGGGCGTGACTTACAAGATATACATTTTAATAAAACTAAAATTCAAGCAAGTGAAACCTTGCAGCGCTATGCAAAAATTAGAAAAATAATGCAGGCTTGTGTGGTAGAAAATGACCCGTTGAAAAGAGAAATGTTTAGCCGACAAGTAGATAGTATCTTACTACATCCCATCTTTGGCAATTTGTTTTTGTTGCTTATTCTATTTTTAATTTTCCAAAGTATTTTCTGGCTCGCTCAATTCCCTATGAATTGGATCGATAATGGGTTTCAAATACTTACTTCATTCTTTAAATCAGTATTACCAAATAACACAATCACAGATTTGTTTATCAATGGAATCTTAGCAGGCATCAATGGCATTGTTGTATTTGTACCTCAAATCATGTTATTATTTGGATTAATTAACATTTTAGAGGATAGTGGTTATATGTCTCGTATAAGCTTTCTAACCGACAGATTGATGCGTAGTGTAGGATTGAATGGGAAATCAGTCATGCCACTTATCAGTGCAGTTGCCTGTGCTGTTCCTGCAATCATGGCAGCAAGAACCATTGAAAATAAGAAGGAAAGGCTCATAACAATATTAATAACACCATTCATGAGTTGCAGTGCACGTTTGCCTGTCTATACAATTTTAATTTCACTTGTAATTCCGTATAAAACTTATGCTGGATTTTTCAACTTACAAGGACTTGTTATGATGGGTTTATATCTTTTAGGTTTTTTCATGGCACTTATTTCATCCTGGATTTTTAATTTATTTATTCATGTAAAGGACAAAAGTATTTTCTTGATGGAATTACCAGTTTATCGGATGCCACGTTGGAAAAATATGTTACCGACTATGATCCAAAAAGCAAGAGTATTTGTTTTTGATGCAGGCAAAGTAATACTTATCATTTCAATTCTACTATGGGGATTATCTTGTTATGGACCTACTTCCGATCAGGGTAAATGGATAGAAAAAAGTACCCTAGAAAATTCTTTTGCGGGTATCGCAGGCAAGGCTATTGAACCCGCGATAAAGCCTATTGGTTTCGACTGGAAGATAGGCATAGCACTTATTACTTCGTTTGCGGCTCGCGAAGTTTTCGTGAGTACAATGTCCACTTTGTATAGCGTGGACGAATCCGACGACAAGACCTTGCGTGAAAAAATGAGTTCGGCAGTAAACCAAGATGGAGAAAAAATTTACACCCTAAGGGCAGGGCTTTCACTACTACTATTTTATGCCTTTGCAATGCAGTGTATGAGCACGTTGGTAATTGTAAAACGAGAAACAAGAAGTTGGAAATACCCTATTATTCAGTTTCTATTTATGGGAATTGTTGCTTACTTATCTTCTTGGCTGGTTTATAATATAATGTAACTTTTAGTCGTCCAACAAAAACAAATCACTAGCAATATCATCCGCAAACAATTTGCCTTGAAGCGTGAGTCTAATTTCATTGCCCACTTTATGTAACAAACCTAATTTAACTTTCTTATCTATTGCCTCATACCACTTCGCGTCCAGACGATTGGGAAAATTTGCTTCCAAGTTTGAAATATTTAACCCATTATGCATGCGCAATGAAACCATAATAGCTTCATTCAATTTATACTTCTGACTTAGTATTTCAATTTCGAACGGTATTATACCTTGCTGTAAACTTTTAATATAAATTGCGTTATTAGAGATGTTCCATTGTCGCGATTCACCATTAAATGAATGCGCAGAAGGTCCAATACCTAGATATGGAATACCTCGCCAATAATTTGAATTGTGGATGGCTTGCGAACCTTTCTTTGCATAATTAGAAATTTCATATTGTTGAAAATCGTGTTTCCCCATTTGCTCCATTGTATATTCAAATTGCCTAGCACTCTGGCCTGCATCTATAGGCCTTTCTTTGGATGTACGAATAAAATTCTCAAGCGCTGTTTTCGGCTCAACCGTCATAGCGTAGCACGAAATATGGGTTACTGGCAAATTGAATGCTTCCGATAAATTGGATTCCCACTTTTCATCGCTTAAAAGAGGGTAGCCAAATATCAAATCGATGCTCATGTTTGTGATACCCGCATGATAAGCTAACTGCACACACTCTTTTGCCTGCATTGCATTATGCGACCGATTCATATATAACAAATCCTCATCGAAAAAACTTTGAATACCGATACTTAAACGATTGATGCCATTTTCCTTCCAAAACCACAATTTATCAATCGTGATATCATCCGGGTTTGCTTCGAGTGTGCATTCTAAATTTTCGATTGTATAAAAATGCTTTTTAATACTTTGCATAATCAAAGCAATATCCTCCGAGCTAAGTAAACTAGGCGTGCCACCACCGAAATAGATACTATCAATCCTTTCGTTATTTAAATATTGCTTACGTATTTCAATTTCTGATACTAAAGACTCTATTAATTCGTTTTTTGCTTGCAGATTCGTAGAAAAATGAAAATTACAATAATGGCAAGCCTTTTTACAAAATGGAATATGAATATAAATACCTGCCATAAGCTTATGAGGTAAAAGTAGTTTCTTTGTATTGAATTATTGATGAAAAAAAGTATTCGATTTAGCTTATTGATATTTATTTGTTTAACATGCTTAAGCTCGTTCGTATTTGCACAATCATTCTTATTGCAGTTACAAGGCGAAAATGAAGAGTTTCAGCGACAAAGTAAAATTTCGAGGTTTCATGATGATTTTAATTCTTGTCGAAAAGCACTTCAAATTAGCATCAAACAATTACATGAAGCTGGATATTTATGTGCGAGTATAGACAGTTTGCGTTGGACTGACAGTAGCGCAACGGCGCAAATATTTGTTGGAAAAAAATTCGCATGGGCTAGTTTGAAAAATAATAACATTCCAACTTCTCTTTTACAGCAATTACATTTTCAAGAAAAAGAATATTTCGACAAGCCCATTCAAGCGAAAAAAATCACTGCATTATTTGAGCGTGTACTCAAACATTTTGAAGATAATGGGCATCCATTCGCGAGCATCAAATTAGAAAATGTAGAAATAGTCAATGATAAACTAAAAGGAGAAATCAAATTAGAAAAAGGGCAACAAATAAGGCTAGATACTATTTACATTAACGAAGATGCTAGAATAAATCGAAAATTTTTATTGGCTTATTTAGGTTTGAATGACGGCATGCTGTATAATGAAAGCAAGATAAGAAATATAAGTTTGCGTATAAAAGAACTTAATTTTTTACAAGAACTTTACCCTTGGCGTATTTCATTTACAGCAGCTAAATCAAATCTCAGCATTTACGTAAAAAATAAATCTGCCAATCGTGCGGATGTATTAATTGGTTTATTGCCTAACAATATTGAAAATCAAGGTAAATTTTTATTAACAGGCGATATAAAATTAGCTATCGTAAATGCATTAGGTCGTGGCGAAAAGTTTCAACTCAACTGGCAAAATTTGCAAGCCCAATCTCCGCGTTATAATATCGAAGCAAGCTATCCCTACTTATTACATACACCATTTGGCTTGCAAGGCAAGTTTGATTTTTATAAAAAAGATACTAGCTTTCGATTGGTGAGTGGCGAAATGGGACTCTTATATCAATTTAATGCGCATGATTACTTAAAAATTTTTTACGAACTAAGCAGCAATCGCCTTGGCACTATAAATACATCTAGTTTAATTGCTTACAAACGTTTACCCGACAATGCTGATGTCACCTATAGATCTTTCGGTGCTGAAATAAATTATAGTCGTCTTGATTACCGACTTAATCCTCGAAAAGGATATAGATTTTACTTCAAATCAGGCATTGCGCTGCGCAATTTTATACGTAATACCACCATTGAACAAACCCTAGATCCAAGTCGCGGTGAGACCTTTAAATATTTATATGATAGCATTCAACTCAAATCGAATCGTTATAATATCCTGTGTGAACTCAACTATTTCTTTAACATAAAACAGAGGCTCATTTTCGCAAGCTTATATCATGGTGGAATTACTTTTTCAAACGACAACTTATATAGAAATGAATTATTCCAAATAGGTGGCTATCGATTAATGCGTGGCTTTGATGAAGGTAGTCTTTTTGTGAATCAATATCATGTGTTTACTTTTGAACCTAGGTTCTTGATTGGCATCAACTCTTATTTTTTTACTTTTGGCGATCTTGGCTTTATCCAATCAAAGTTTGCACAACAATTTCAAGACGACATGCTTTATAGCTTAGGTGGTGGAATGACCTTTGAAACGCGTGCCGGTTTATTTAATATCAATTATGCATTAGGTGGTAGGCAAAATCAAGGCATCCAATTTCGCAATTCTAAAATTCACTTTGGATACATCAGTGTATTTTAAAGACAAAATAAGTTAACTTCGTAAAAAAAATATTATGAAGCGCAGTTTACTTAGCGTTTTGTGCTGTTTGAGCATCCCATTTTTGCAAGCACAATCATTTCAATCAAAAAAATCTGGCCAAGTAAGTAATTTACAAAAAGTAGGTATAGGTAGTTCAACGGATAGCAAACTTTTTCAAAAAACGAATTGGCAATTTAGTATACAAAGTATTTTTGACGAAGAAGAAAATTATCCTGGCAATGCGAAAGCACTTAAAGCCAAAAAAAATGCAGAAAAAAGAAATCAACACTTTGCAAATCTTAGTACACAGGCACAAAATAAAACTTTAGGCGCGAGCCCTAGTGTAGGTCAAGCATTTAAAGGTAATGAACTACGAACTTGGACACCTGCTGATAATTCAATAGCTATTTCAAATGGAGGTATTATTATTAGTACCACAAATTATAGCTTTAATGTGTATGACACCTTAGGTACTGCAATTACCCAAAATGTTACTTGGCAAACTTTTATGGATGATACTACTCTGAAATCTATGATTTTTGACCCCCGTGTAATATATGATAAGTTGCATGATAGATTTATACTTGTGGTTTTACATGGCACGTCTCCTAGCACAAGCAGGCTACTTACATGCTTTTCTAAATCAAATAACCCAATTGATGGATGGAGAATTTATAAATTATCTGGCAATCCATTTAACAATACGGCTTGGACAGATTTTCCAACAATTGGCATCAATGATGATGAACTCTTTATTAACGGAAATCAATTCGGACCAGCTTCGCAAAATTTCTCCTGGAAAGGAAGTTATATTTATCAAATAGGTTTAGCTGAAGGATATCAAGGTGACAGTTTAGAATTTGTAACTTGGAATCAAATTGCAGCACCAGATGGAGCTGAACCTATTACGATGTATCCTGCGTCGGATGGTTTCGGTAATAGTATAAAAGAAAAAATGCATTTTGTTCATCTACCTTATGATACGAGTAGCCATGTCTATGTCTATCGAATTGATGGAAAATTAGACAACGCAAACAAAACACTTACTGCGTCACAGTATGCGATCCCATATTACGAAATTTGTGCTGATGGATATGAAAGAGTCGCACCTAGTGGCGGAATAGATTCTATTAGCACAGGTGGCTCGTGGACACAAAATGCATTTATTGTAAAAAATACAATTCATTTTACACATGCTGCCGAAATCAATGGTTGGTGTGGTGTTCACTATGGCCGTATCAATCTGGATTCTAATAAAGCCACAGTTATCCAAAGTGGCATTGTAGGAAGCGATTTGGCTTACCCAGTGGCAGCTGCATTTGGCTATGACTCGACCGATCAAACAGCACTTCTTGCTTATGTCAGAAGCGATTCAACCATCTATCCAGAAGTTGGCATCTTTATGGTTGATTCCGCAATGAATACAACCCCACTTCAGTTGATTCGAGTTGGCGATACGACAGTAAATGTGCTATTTACTCCAAATTATGCTGCACAACCTGAACGATGGGGCGACTATTCTGGTATCAGCCGTAAGATGAATGCATCAAAACCAGAAGCTTGGCTTGCTGCTTCATACGGTGCAAACAACACACGCAAAGCATGTTATAATACTTGGATCGCACAAGTCATTACCAACGAACCAGCACCTGTTTCTGAGCCAGTGTCTAATGAGAACTTCAACACAAAAAGTATTACAAAAATTTACCCTAACCCTGCATCAGACTTATTTACACTAGAATTTAAAAATGAAAAAATAGGTAAGGTTCGTATTGATATTAAAGACATGAACGGCAGAAGTGTAAAATTACTTTTTGAAGATGTACTTCGTGAAAGTCAGAACAAAATTTCCTTTAATCAACTGATGCTTGCAAATGGAGTATATATATTACAAATTCAGCGAGATGGCAAACTAATTTCGAATCAAAAAATTTCTATTCAACACTAAAATCATTACCCAATATTTTGAACTTTATTGACTTTCATTTTCATGAATCATTACAAGAAGGCTTAGATGCCATGAATTTTGAAAAAGCCACACCTATCCAAGAACAAGCGATTCCTATCATTCTACAAAATCAAGATTTAATCGCTGTAGCGCAAACAGGTACTGGAAAAACAGCTGCCTTCTTATTACCTATTTTACATAAGTTAGCAAACAATCATGCGAATCATACCGACACACTTATTATTGTGCCAACCCGAGAATTGGCACTTCAAATAGATCAAGCTTTACAAGGCTTTGCCTACTTTACAGGCACCAGCTCTTTAGCAATATATGGTGGCGGGGATGGCATGAGTTTCGAAAATGAAAAACGTGCTTTAACCCAAGGTGCAAATATTATTATTGCAACGCCAGGTCGATTATTATCACATTTAAAAATGGGGTATGTAAAGTTTAATAAGGTTGCTCATTTTATACTCGACGAAGCGGATAAAATGTTAGACATGGGCTTTCTAGATGACATCTTAGCTATTGCTAAATATCTACCTGAAAAAAAACAAAGTCTACTATTTTCAGCCACTATGCCAATTGGCATACGCAAACTCGCAGAAAAAATATTGCATCAAGCTGCTCAAATTAGTATTGCCATTTCCAAACCTGCTGCGGGCATACAACAAAAAGCCTATGTGATATATGAAGCTCAAAAACTTCCATTATTAAAACACGTTCTAACCAATTCTACTTATCCAAGCATTTTACTTTTCTCTTCTACGAAGCAGATGGTCAAGCAGGTTGCTCATGAACTAAAACAATTAAAACTTTCAGTAAAAGCGATTCATGCAGATTTAGAACAAAATGAAAGAGAAGATGTTTTGCGTTCATTCAGAAGTAAGCAAACTCAAATTTTAGTGGCGACTGATATACTTTCAAGAGGAATAGACATTGATGATATTTCATTGGTTATCAATTACGATATGCCCAGTGATGCGGAAGATTATATACACAGAATTGGTAGAACAGCGCGAGCAAACACCAAAGGTGAAGCCATTACTTTAATTTGTGAGAAAGATCAGCGAGGGTTCTCTAAAATTGAACAATTGATGGAACAAGAAGTGCCTAAATTACAAGTACCTGAATTTCTTGGAGATACCCCTCTTTACCAACCTGAACTAAAAAGACCCTCGCAAAAACCACAAGGCAAAAAAACATTTCATCGCAAGAAAAAGGCTTAATAGTTCTGCTCCATATAACTTTCTATAGGCTCGCAAGTGCATACCAAATTCCTGTCGCCATGTGTATTATTGACGCGGCTAACTGATGGCCAAAATTTGTTTTCGCGAACCCAAGGCAATGGGAAAGCTGCTTGTTCTCTTGTATAATTTCGAGTCCATTCATTTCGAGTAATTACAAACTGAGTGTGAGGCGCATGCTTCAATACATTCGATTTTGCATCAACTTCTCCGTTTACCACCATTTCAATTTCAGAACGAATGGCTAACATAGCATCGCAAAATCTATCTAACTCAGCTTTGTCTTCGCTCTCAGTTGGTTCAATCATTAAAGTGCCTGCTACAGGAAATGAAAGAGTAGGTGCATGAAAACCAAAGTCCATCAATCGCTTTGCAACATCTTCAGCTTCTATACCATTATTTTTAAAAGGTCGTAAATCAACAATAAATTCGTGAGCACAGGTTCCATTACTGCCCGTATAAAGAATTTTATAAGCAGCTTCTAGACGCGCTTTCATATAGTTCGCATTCAAAATAGCGTACTCTGTAGCTTTGCGCAAACCCACATTGCCTAGCATTTTTATATACGCATATGAAATTAATAAAATACTCGCACTGCCATAAGGTGCAGCTGAAACTGCATGAATAGGATTTTCGCCACCTGTTGCATGCATAACATGGGTTGGCAAAAAGGCTGCTAATTGCGATTTTACACAAATTGGCCCCATGCCTGGACCGCCTCCGCCATGCGGAATTGCGAATGTTTTATGCAAATTTAAATGGCAAACATCCGCGCCAATTAAACCAGGACTTGTCAATCCAACTTGTGCATTCATATTGGCTCCATCCATATATACTTGTCCTCCATGCGTATGTATAAGATTACAGATTTCTTTGATGGTTTCTTCAAACACACCGTGTGTGGATGGATAGGTAACCATTAATCCAGCAAGGTTAGTGCTATGCTGTTCCACCTTTGATTGCATATCTGCCATATCAATATTACCCTTGTCATCGCAGGCGACAATCACAATTTTAAATCCGCACATGGCTGCACTTGCAGGATTAGTACCATGTGCTGAAATTGGGATAATTATCACATTGCGATGATAGTCGCCACGACTTTCATGATATGCCTTTATAACTAGCAACCCCGTGTATTCACCTTGCGCTCCGGAGTTAGGTTGCAAGCTACAAGCATCAAAGCCTGTTATTTCAGCCAAATCAGATTCAAGCTCTTGAATTAAAGATTGATACCCTTGCCATTGATGGCGAGGTGCGAATGGATGCAGCGAACCCCAATGCGGATTGCTTACAGGAATCATTTCACTCGCTGCATTCAATTTCATGGTACAACTTCCTAGTGAAATCATAGATCGATTTAGTGCTAAATCTTTATCTTCTAAAGATTTGATATATCGCATCATTTTGCTTTCACTATGATGTTCGTGAAAAACAGGATGCATTAAAAATTCAGAAGTACGAGTTGCCCAATCTGGAATATGATTTAGTATATCGCTATATCTAATTTCTCCACCTTTTAAAACACTTGCTATTTTTACAATATGAGCCGGCAAAATAGTTTCATCTAATGAAATCCCAATATATGTAGTATCAATTTTTCGCGCATTAAATCCTTCACTTTCTAGCGCCAAAATGGATTCATCAGCGTTTGCTACATTTATTTTTAAGGTATCAAAATAATTTGAATGTACAATCCTCTCCGCTAAAGAATCGGCTAAGGCCCGTGTATAGCTTGTTACACGTTTAGCGATATCTTTTAATCCGTTCGGACCATGATAGACTGCATACATGGCCGCCATGTTTGACAAAAGAGCTTGTGCGGTGCAAATATTAGAAGTTGCTTTTTCACGACGGATATGTTGTTCTCGAGTTTGTAATGCCATACGCAAACAACGCTTACCTTCGGCATCCACGCTTACGCCTATAATTCGCCCTGGAATTATTCTTTTGTAGTCATCAATGGTAGCAAAATAAGCTGCATGAGGTCCGCCAAAACCCATAGGAACACCAAATCGTTGGGTATTACCTATTGCTACATCAGCGCCTAACTCGCCGGGAGGTGTGAGTAACGTTAGAGCCAATAAATCGCACGCCATAATCACGCCACAATCAACCGATTTAGCATGTTGAATAAACGTTCGATAATCATCTACTCTACCTTCACTATTTGGATATTGAATTAATGCTCCAAAAAAAGTATCGTCAAGTTGGACGTTTTGGTACAAATCAATTACCAATTCAACTCCTACAGGCAATGATCTTGTTCTTATTACATCTATTGTTTGAGGAAAACAATTAGCATCTATGAAGAATTTATGTTTACCCTCTTTCCCTTTCGAACCGTTCAATAATGTCATAGCTTCGGCTGCCGCTGTTGCCTCGTCAAGTAAGGATGCATTTGCGATTGGCAAGCCAGTTAGATCACTTATCATGGTTTGGAAATTCAACAAACTTTCTAAACGACCTTGAGCAATTTCGGCTTGATAAGGTGTATACTGTGTATACCATCCTGGATTCTCAAAAACATTTCTTAAAATTACGCTAGGTGTAATTGTTCCATAATAGCCCATTCCTATGCAGTTTTTCAAAAGCAGATTCTTCTTCCCTAATTCCTGAATATGGTGCAAATACTCAAACTCGCTCATAGGTGAAGAGACTTTTAATTCACCTTGTAAACGTATTCCGCTTGGTACAGTTTTATTAATTAATTCATCCATTGAATGAAAACCAATAGTTTGAAGCATTTGAGCTGTTTCATTTTCATTTGGACCAATATGACGTTTGATAAATTCGTGCTGCTGTTTGTCGTGTAAATGCATCAGGATAAAATTAAAATGCGAATTTACGAAGCGAAACGTATTAATCGTAAATTTTTACCAACTGTATATAGTTATTAAAAATATTTCCGACTATAACTTCGCCATAGGATTGACTAGTCCTTTAAAATCTATTAAATCTACTTTGAGAGAGCCGAACAATATCTCTGCTTTGGCACGAATAGGAATGTGATTTTTATCATCTGATACCCAAACTATTAAATCTTCTTCATGTTTAAAAATTCGACCTTTCTGAACAATGGGAACAAATTTAAGACATCGAATCTTACCAAATTCTGTCTTTACTACCTGACGACCTTTATATCGAATTTGCAAATTGTACATTTCACCATCAACAATGGTTGGCATCGAATATACTTGTCCTTCTCTGGATTCACCAAGTGGCAAAGTCCTAGCATAAAAAAATGCAGACAACATATCTTGACAGTTTTCAGTAATAGGATAAGTTTTATCCTTATCTGTAACTTTATTTTCTTTATGATTAAATATATAGTCTTGCGCCATCCGATAGCCCCCTTCATCCACCCTGCGTCCAAAAAACCAGGGTATCATTGCCTCTTCATCGATATAAGACTCGTATCTATCACGCACTTTAAAAAAGAAATCAAAGCTCCCACGAGAAATGCCACTTCCTATTACATGTAATGTATTATGACTTCCGAATTTTTTATTATCTTCTGCAATTTCAATAGTTGCTCGCACTGCGTCAATAAAACCATAGTGAATTTTATAGGTCAATTTTTCTCCTCTGGCAAATGCGTGATTTGTGACTTTTCGAAAAATCGGATTTTGGGCGTATAATGGACATGCCAAGAAAATAATCAGCAAAAATTGTGGAATAATATTCTTCATTTATAAATGTCGTGCGTGTTTAAAAGTAATAACTATTTTATTGGAGTGTTTTTATTTTTACTTTACTCAGACTAAAGCTATGACGATAAGTTATATAGACAGATTGCGCATGTTCAAAAAAATTATTATTTATATCGAAATAAGGCTCCAATCTTAGATCAAGATAAAAATCGTGAAATAGCAATTTTTGATATAAAAGACGAACAAAAAGCAATTGACGTAGTGGAGAGAGAACAGTACTTCTGTTATATAAAGATGGAACTGATTGAAACAAATCACCCCCACGAGATGCTAAGAAAGTTTTACCGAACCAATAACTTACCGATGCATTCAAGTTATAATTTGAGTTCAGCATTGCATTTAAGTAAACGCCTTCACCTGTCGTATAAGGATTCAATTTAGAATTTCCAGCTTCTCGATACATGAGATAATAGTTCTGGAAATTAAGTTCCTTCAGAAGTCGGCTTTTAAATTTGAATTTATAATCGAAGCCTAAAGCTAGATTGAATTTCGTTTGAACTGCTTGATTAATCGTATCTATTTGACCTCCCTGATGCACAAGCAACCCTTGTATTGGAATCGTAAGCGAGGACTTTGCATTGTTGAATACCTGAAATTGGCTCGAATGCCCAGCGGTGAACTCTTCTTGATAATTAGATTGATTGTATTGCATCACTTCCCAGTTTATCCAAGTATCAGTCCAAATTCGCTTGTTATCAAATTTCAATTGAATGCCATTTTCGACATTGTTCGTTACAAATCTTTCAAAATTGAAAATAGGTTCTATCAGGCGGTGTGAAAAATTTGCTTCTAGGTTTCCTACAATTAATGCAAAATTATTTTTTTGATATTTCAAACTAAGTATTGGAGAAATTTCTTTGAAAGTTCCATTTCCAAAATCTTTACGAATAAATACACCCCCTTGAATTATAAGATGCTTATGAGGCTGATAAGAAATATTAGTTTGCAACAAAGACCCGAATAGAGTGTAACCATTTGCGATATCATGAAAATATTCATTGTTACGTAAAAAATTTTGGTTGGCAATGCGCAAGCTAATTGTTTGATCATTTGAATCAGACATTTCGATATTTTGTTCAAGCCCTAAATTACTGACTTGAGCTTCTATTTTATTTGCAAAAATTACAAATATGGCTATCACTGCATAAACGCATTTTGAGAACATGGGTTAAAAATAATGTAGAAATAGTTGTAAAGTTCGAAATCAATCCATTAATCCTGAATCGTAATCAATGGTTAATAAAGGAAAATAAAAAGTTGTTTCGGCGCCGACTATTTCATTCGAATTATTATAACGATTTTTATAAGAGAAATGTATCGAGCTATTCGTCAGACGTTCAACAATATTAATTTTGCTCTTGATCAAGCGTAAACCTTTTGAGACATAATCTTTTTGAACAGCCTCCTTTGGGAAACCTCCGCCGTTATCCGATATAACACACTCAACCGTGTTATTTTGCAAGGCAAAATTTATCTTAATATAACCATTGATTCCATCTCGAATTGCATGTTTAATCGAGTTTTCGATAACCGGCTGAATAAGGAGAGAAGGAATGTAATATTGCAATAATTTGGGGGAGTCGTATTTTACATCATAGGTAAAACTATCACTGCGTTTAATTTTTTCAAGTTCCAAATAATTATTCAAGTACTTCACTTCATCGTCTAACTTAATAAGCAGTCGTCCGCTATGATCTATTGTTTTTCGCAAAATTCCAGAAAACTCAGTTACATAACTATTCGCTTTTTTAAAGTCATTTAGATGAAATAAGCCTTGCATTGTGTTGAGCGAATTAAATAAAAAGTGAGGATTAATAGCCGATTTCCATGCAGATAATTCGAGGTTACGAATTTTCGCATCTAGCTCCGCCTTTTCTATTTGTTTTTTCTTAGCTCGTTGCACAAAATAATAAACTAATAAAATTATAAACGCTATTATTACCGAAAAAACCAGTACTTTAAACCATATTGTTTGATAAAAATATGGCTCCACACAAACATGAAGAATTTTCACATTGCTTTTCGTACCTTCTGTATTTAATGCAAATGCCTCAAAAATGTATTCTCCAGGCTTTTCAATCTTTATGGTTACGTTCTTATCGATTGAGTGAGTATAACTTGTATCTATTTCTTTTATCCGATAATAATATGTCACACCGCCTTTTACATTAAAATTCAATGCGTTGAGCACAAAAGTTAAACTCGTATCTGTATGTGTTTGAATGATGGGAGGCAAATCCCATGTAGTATCATTCGCTTTATAAATGGGCTTAATAAAAAATGGGAATGTTCGATTTTGTTTAATGGACGAAATTGGCAAAATACATAAACCCTTTTCTGTGGCAGCATATAGCGTATCATTCTCAATGGCTAAGTCAAAAACTGTATTTGAAGGTAGCCCATCCGACTCATAAACATGGGTAATTTTCTCAGTTGCAAAATCGTAGACATGAATACCTTTTTTAGAAGCTGTATATAATTTATTTTTATAAATATAAGATCGATAGCAAGTATTAGTGTTTATGCCATTACTTGAATTAATGTTCTTTAAAACTTTATGATTATGAATGAAGAAAATTCCTTTCTCTATAGTGGTTGCAATCAATAGAGAATCTTTCACTATTAAATCGTTCGCCCTGTAATCGAAAGGAATGTTTAATTGGTAAGGATAAAATTGCTTATCTTTTAGGTAGTACAAAGAATCTTGAGTGCCAAAAATCATTTGGTTGTTGTAGGAGGCATAAGAGTAGAAGCGTTTACTACCTGAGACTGAGTCAACCAATTTACCTGAAATAGAATTGTAAAAACCAACATACCCAGCAGATAGTACTACAAGTTGATTGTTCAAGATATAAATACTTTTTATTGCCCCATAAGTCGGCTTTAAAATATTCAAATGGTTCGCTATATATTTTACTACCTTATTGTGCGCTGCGGCATAAATACCATTCTTAGTAACAAGAATTCGAGAAATACCATTTTGGATTACACTTTTATCATTTAGCTCTATAATCTTTTCATCTTCAAGATTCTTTAGAGCAACTATCAATCTATCCTTTTTTGTTCCGATTAAAATACTTCTATTAGATGTAGCAACAGATGTTAGACAATTATCATTAAACTCACTATATCTGCGACGCAATTTCTTTTTAATTTTATAAACACCATTAGAAGGTGTACAACCCCAAATATTCCCATTGCTGTCAGAATTTAAGTAAGTAAATTTATCCATTTGAATTAGATAGCCTACTACATTTAAACTCTGTTCTTGCAATTTAATCCCTTTAGAAGTAGGAATCCAAAATATGGAGTCCGCAAATAAAAGATTCCAACGAAAAGAGGATGCACGCAAAGCATTGTCCTCTAAAATAGTGCTGTCAGAGATAACCAACTCATTATTTGATAAAATATGAAAGATTCGAGTATTCAATTTTTTCATGCCACAAGAACCCAGCCCTCTAATATTTGAATTAACATGTATAATACTCAAGTCATCAATATTCAATCTTACAGCTTTACTTCCCATTACATTTATTGTGTTCATGTATTCATAAAGACAGAATCCATCATTTGCATCCAAGTCAATAAAAGTCTCAAAAACTAAATTGCTTGGCGTGAGCTTAACTAAATATTCGTTCTGTCTGAACCATAGATTCCCTTTATAATCCTCTAAGAACTTAGGAGTAGAGTGTCTATTTTTAACCTTATTCAACACACTATCATTATCACTTGTATGCACTTTGTCATTCATAATATAGGCAACCCCATTATAAAAGCTACTCATCCATATCCTATTTTTGCTGTCGCAAAAAAGCTCAAAAACTTCATTACTTGGCAAACCATCTTTAGTTGTGAAGGTTTTAAAAGTAATGCCATCATATTTAGCTACACCTGCATCTGTACAAAACCAAAGAAAGCCATCTCTATCGCTTGTAACACCATAAACAGTATTAGAAGGCAAACCATCTTCTATCGTATAATGTTTGATAGCATAACCATTTTCATAATCTTGCCCATGACATATTAAGAAAGCAAAATTAATTAAGCCTATAAAAAGGAAAAACCTTAATCTAAGGAAGTGCTGTAGTAAGTAGTATGTAATTTCGCTTTTTCTCATATTTTGTCCTATA
>JBIIJE010000112.1:0-8152 GCA_044234005.1 Chitinophagaceae bacterium
GTGAAATGAAGGGTAGGGTATCGTCAATCAATATGATGTTTATTAGTTCGAGTAATGAATTGGGTGCTTTTGAAAGTGGCATGGCAGCGCGACTATTTGGTACAGTTCCTTCAGTAGTTTTTGGTGGCATCATGACCATTATTGTTGTGATAATAACTTTCTTTGCAGCGCCCAAACTACGTGCATTAAATAAGTTAACGTAAGGTATTTTACATACTAAATTTTAAAAACCTAATCTTAATTGATAAATACGAAGTGTCTCGAAGATTTCTTTCAAACATTAAAATCTAACATTCTAATAACGCCACCTCTGTTCATTCATAGTTATAAGTAGCTACCTTTGCACGCTTTTTAGATATAGCATTTCGCTATTTTTAAAATGTACAATTAAAATATTATGAATTTAAGAAACATTGCAATTATTGCCCACGTAGATCATGGTAAAACAACTTTGGTGGATAAAATTTTACACCAAACCAATGTATTTCGTGCCAATCAAGAGACAGGAGACCTTATCATGGATAATAATGATTTGGAGCGCGAACGTGGGATTACTATCTTATCTAAGAATGTTTCTGTACAATGGAAGGACACGAAAATTAATGTGATTGATACACCAGGGCATGCTGACTTTGGTGGAGAAGTAGAGCGCGTTTTAAAAATGGCTGATGGTGTTATTTTGTTAGTAGATGCGTTTGAAGGACCTATGCCTCAAACACGATTTGTGTTACAAAAGGCTTTACAATTGAATCTTCGTCCTATCGTAGTTATTAATAAAGTTGATAAGCCTAATTGTCGCCCTGATGAAGTGCATGATGCAGTTTTTGAATTGTTTTTTAATTTGGATGCTACCGAAGAACAATTAAATTTCCCGACTTTTTACGGATCGGGGAAAAATGGATGGTTCAATTCTGAAAATTCTCAATGTGATGATATTACACCATTGCTGGACGGAATTATTGAGCACGTACCAGCTCCAAAAGTTTCGGAAGGGCCTCTGCAAATGCAAATCACTTCATTAGATTATTCGTCTTTTCTTGGACGTATTGCAGTAGGTCGTGTAGCGCGTGGTAAAATATCTGAAGGTGAAAATATCTTGTTGTTGCAAGCTGATGGTTCACAAAAAAGAAACAAAGTAAAAGAACTTTATATATTTGAATCATTAGGTAAGAAGAAAGTTACAGAAGTATTTGCTGGTGATATTTGCGCGGTTGTTGGATTAGAAGGATTTAATATTGGTGATACAATCGCTGACATAGAAAACCCTGAAGCCTTGGCAACTATCACTGTAGATGAGCCAACGATGAATATGACTTTCAGTATTAATAATTCTCCTTTCTTTGGTCGTGATGGAAAATTTGTAACGAGCCGTCATTTACGTGATCGATTGATGAAGGAACTAGAAAAAAATCTTGCACTTCGTGTAGAAGATACCGATAATGGAGATACGTTTCTTGTATTCGGAAGAGGTATTTTGCATTTAGGTGTATTGATAGAAACCATGCGTCGTGAGGGTTATGAATTAACTGTAGGTCAGCCTCAAGTTATAATCAAAATGGTTGATGGCGTTCGTTCAGAACCTTATGAAACACTTGTTATAGATGTTCCAGAAGAATTAGCCAGTAAAGCGATTGATTTGGTAAGCCGTCGTAAAGGTGAAATGTTAATTATGGAAACCAAAGGTGATATGCAACATCTTGAGTTTGATATTCCTTCTCGAGGTTTAATTGGTTTGCGCACTCAAATGCTAACGAATACACAAGGTGAAGCAGTTATGGCGCATCGTTTCACAGATTATCGCCCTTGGAAAGGTCCAATACCAGGCAGAAATAATGGTGTATTAATTTCAAAATTTAATGGCTCCACAACTGGTTATTCAATAGATAAGCTGCAAGATCGTGGGTCGTTTTTTGTTGATCCAGGCGAGGAAGTTTATGCAGGGCAAATTATCGCTGAGAATATCAAACCAGGCGATTTATTGGTCAATGCAGTTGAAGGTAAAAAATTGACAAATCATCGTGCGAGTGGTTCAGACGATGCGAATCGTATTGCGCCTAAAATATTGATGACCATTGAAGAGTGTATGGAATATATAGAGCATGACGAATGTATAGAAGTAACACCAAATTTTGTGCGTATGCGTAAAATTATTTTGAATGAAGACGATCGAAAGAAAGCGGAAAAACGCATGAATATGGAAGCGGTTTAGTTACATTCTTCAATAGAACTAGTTTATTTTTTAAATACATCTTTAGTTTTATCTATAGCTAATGTGTTGAAAATTAATGCCTTTTGTTAACTTCCAATAACAAATAATTCTTTTTAGTTTTGAAAATTCCAATAAAACAAATTTGTGACTCGTTTTGCGAAGCGTGGCAGAAACGGGATACAAAAGTGATTTCTTTCCATTTGTAAGATTATGCAACACTTGAATCACCTGCTATTTCGATTATTTACCCTGGAAATAATGAGTATAAAATAGTTGGAAAAGAAGTGATTTTAACTTAATGTACTTCATTACATGAATTTTTGAAAGATTATGAGACTGAAAGAATAGGCTTTGAGAAGGAAGGAAGTAGTTTTCAATTAATATATCAAGTTGTGGGGTTCGATTTCCAAATCCATGAGTTTGTTAAACTTAACGAGTATGGCAAGTTTACATAAATCACATACAGATACACAGATTTACAAGGGATGGATATCGATTTGAAACAACAAATTTCACAATATACCAACCACCTAAACCTTAACCGCTAAAAACAACTCTTTTACCCTATTGTGACTAATAACAAATGTTAATCCAAGAATTTATCAGAAATTAAAATTATATTTGAATATTAAAAAAAACAAAATGAATAAAATTTATTGCATCGTATTTGCAATCACCCTGATAATTGGGATGGGAGCATGTAAAAAAATTAATCCGACTAAAGATGGGACAAGCCCAGTTTATGTTCCTTCTCCAAGTACTGGTGGTAACGGCGGCGGGAGTACCAACAATGATTTAGCAGATGTTGGTTCATTACCAACAGACTTCACTAAAAAAGCAATTTTATATGAATTTACAGGTGAGTGGTGCGGATGGTGTCCAGAAGGCGCTAAAATTATGAATGATGAAATTGCAAATAATCCTAACAAGGTAATTGGAATTGCAATTCATGATGGTGATCCAATGGAAGTAACATCTTATAATGACTATATGAAGACCCTAACTGGTGTTGGTGGATTTCCTAATGGTAGTATTGATTTAGGAGATGCAGTTGGTCGTGGTCAATGGTCTGGTCAAATTGCAACTAGTCTTGCAGAAGTTGCTGATTGTGGTCTAGCTATCGTAACTAAGAAAGTTGGTTCACTCTATAATATCAAAGTGTTTGTGGGTTACAAAGTAACAAACCTAGCTGATACGAGATTATCTGTTTTAGTTACAGAAAATGACGTTCCACAATCATCACCAGGTGCTCAAGGGAATTACTCTTCTTCAGTTGTAGTAGATCCAAATACTTGGGTACACACACATGTTTACCGTGGTGCGGTAAGTGACGAGAAAGGTGACGTTATTGATATGACGAAAACAGCTAAGTATACTATTGTTGAATATAACAATGTTGATTTATCAGGCATGAAAATCCAAAATATGGATAAAGTTTCAATCGTTGCTAAAATCAATAAAAATACAAATCCTCGTGACGTTTACAACTCTCAAGAAGTAAAATTAGGTTCTACTAAGAAGTGGGACTAAATATTTAAAACTTAGTAATTTAAAAAAGCGCTTCTTGACGAGGCGCTTTTTTTGTGCTTACATTTGTGTTAGTAATTATTTCAGGTATGAAGGATCTTAAATTGGAAATGAGTAAAAAGTATTTAAAGTCTTTTAATCCAGTAGACTTATTACGAACTAAGAAAGTATTAAAACACAATCCTAACTTACCAATACCAGATATTGCAACACGTAATTCAGTGATTACGATGCATGCTTATACAGCGCATAGTTCGGAGTTTATTGAGAATTTACAAAGTGAAGATATCGCCATTTCAAAATTTGAAGCAGATAAAAACTATTGGCTTAATCTTGATATTATCAATCAAAAATCGGTAGAGGATTTGGGTAATAATATTGGATTACATCCCTTAATTATTGAGGATATTCTGAGCGATAACCAACGACCTAAGGCAGATGAAATTGACAATCTATATACTTGTGTATTACACATGTTATATTACAATGAAGATTCTCATTCCGTAGAAAGTGAGCAAGTTACTTTCGTACTCGGCAAAAATTTTTTAATCACTTTTCAAGATGATGCCATCAGAGATTTATTTGATCCCATTCGAGAAAGAATAAAATTGCCCAATACACGAATTCGACTCGCTGGATCAGATTATCTCATGTATAGTTTAATTGATATAATTGTAGATAATTACTTTGTCGTATTAGACAAATTAGCCTTACAAATTGAAGAAGCAGAAGAAAAAATTCTGACAATTTCTTCCATTGATTATACCATGAAACAAATCAACGAAATTAGAAAGGAACTTATGTTTTTTAAACGAAATGTAACACCTGTTCGTGAATTATTAAGTGCCGTGATTCGTTCGGAGACAGTTTTAATTCATTCAACGAATATTAAGTACTTTAAGGATATTTATGACCACATTGTTCAAGCTAACGATTTATGCGAAACATACAGAGATGTGATTGCCAACATTCGAGATTTGTATTTTAGTCGTAGTAATATGAAAATGAATGAGGTTATGAAATTTTTGGCTATTGTAACAACCTTGCTAGCGCCTGCAACTGTCATTGGGGGTATTTTTGGAATGAATTTTGATAAGATTCCATACCTGCATGATCAAAATGGTTTTTGGATTGCCACTTTTTTAATGATTAGCATTCCTGTGTTGATGTTATACTATTTTCATAAGAAAGGATGGTTTTAATCGATTCAAATCCCGATGCGCAGAAGTAGCGATTGGATTCCGATTTTGTTTCACAAGCTTGCTTTTGGGTTCATACCCGTGATTCGAAAAGTTGATTTTATAAAGTTTACTTAACCATACCTCCATTCAAAGCTGCATCTTGTGGATTTACAAAAATGAGTTTACCGTGCTCATCTTCCGCCATAAGTATCATGCCCTTACTTTCAATCCCTCGCATTTTACGTGGCGCTAAATTTGCAACAACTGTAACTTGTTTCCCAATAATTTCTTCAGGTGTGTAATGAACGGCAATACCGCTCACTACGGTTCTAGTTTCAAATCCCAAATCAATTTCTAATTTTAAAAGTTTATCTGCCTTTTCTACTTTTTCTGCGGCTATAATTTTACCTACTCGTAAATCAATTTTTTCAAAATCGTCGAATGAAATTTCAGGACGTATGTTTTTTTCAATCTTCGGTTCGCCCTTGCCCTCACATTGCGAAGCAGGTGTCTGACTAAGCTGGTCTTTGGTATCAGATGAAATGGGGATTGAAATTTGTGAACCTTCTAATTTTTCTTTTTGAAATTTCACATCTTCATCTTCAATTTTTTTAAACAATAATTCAGGTGGATTTAAAGGATAGCCCTTTTGTAATAATTTTAAGCTACCTGCGTTTTCCCAATCAAGCATTCTATCAACCACCTTCATAAGTCTGCACATTTTGCTTGCAGTGAATGGTAAAAAAGGATTAATATAAATAGCTAGATTGGCACATAATTGCAAACTCATATGTAAGCAATTGTCAACCAAGTTCTGATTTTCTGTATTCTTCCAAGGTTCTTTTTCTTGTAAATATTTATTGCCTTCGCGTGCTAAATCTATCACTTGAAACAAGGCTTCTCGAAATTTATAATTTTCAATGGCAGTTTCTATATTCGTTTTAGTGGTTACTATTTTTTCAAATAAATTATCATCCAAAGCGTCCTTTGTTTCTGCATGAAACGGAGGTACTTTTCCTTTGCATAATTTATGCATCAACACAAAGGCACGATTTACAAAATTGCCAAACACAGCGACTAATTCGTTGTTGTTTCTTTCCTGAAAATCTTTCCATGTAAAATCATTATCTTTAGCTTCGGGTGCATTTGCAATCAAAGTATAACGCAATGCATCTTGCATATCCGGGAAGTCTTTCAAGTACTCATCGACCCAAACAGCCCAATTCCGCGAAGTGCTTACTTTCTCTCCTTCGATATTGAGGAATTCATTTGCGGGTACATTATCCGGTAACACAAAGCCACCATGTGCTTTTAGCATAGTGGGGAAAATAATACAATGAAATACTATATTGTCTTTCCCCAAGAAATGAACAAGTTTGGTATCATCTTTACACCAATAATCACTCCATTGCGGTGTTAGCTCTTTGGTAGCGGAAATATAACCAATCGGTGCATCAAACCAAACATACAATACTTTGCCTTCTGCATCAGGAAGCGGTACTTTTACACCCCAGTCACTGTCGCGGGTCATGGCTCTCGCATTTAGTCCAGCATCCAACCAACTTTTACATTGTCCGTAAACATTATTTTTCCAGTCCTTGTGTTCTTCTAGAATCCATTCTCTGAGCCAAGGTTCATAATTTTGTAAAGGCAAATACCAATGCTTAGTTCGCTTTTTGATAGGAACTGAATTACTTAAAGTACTTTTCGCATTGATTAATTCATCCGGACTTAAGGCACTGCCACATTTTTCACATTGGTCTCCATAAGCATTTGGATTCGCACATTTCGGACAAGTCCCTGTTATATACCTGTCAGCTAAAAACATTTTCTTTTCTTCATCATAAAACTGGTCTGATTCACGCTCTTCGAATAAACCTTTCTTGTATAAAGTTTTAAAAAAAGCTTGAGAAGTTTCATGATGAATCGCTTTGGATGTTCGAGAAAAAATGTCGAAAGAAATGCCCATTTGTTGCAAGCTTTTACTGATAACATCATAATATTTGTCAACAACTTCTTGCGGCGTAATACCTTCCTTCATGGCACGAATGGTAATGGGTACACCATGTTCATCAGTTCCACAAATAAATTTTACATCTAGCTTTTTAGCTCTTAAATATCTTGCGTAAATATCAGCGGGTAAAAAATTGCCAGCTAAATGTCCGATATGAACAGGGCCATTGGCATAGGGTAGTGCTGCTGTTACGAGGTGTCTCTTGTATTCTTTCATAAACGATTGCAAAGGTAATGTTTCGTTGATGATGCAAGCCTACAAAATGTAGTTCAATTTTAATGCGAATGAATTGTTTGTGAATTATTGGATTCGACTACTTGACTGGTTAACTCGATCGAAGATAGACTCATTGGTCCAATGAATTGTGTTCTCGTTTCTAGAAAGAGATAGTGAAAAGCACGCATCCTGTTGCAGAAAAGCACTACGAGGAACGGATATCTTATTTTTCGTAATTGGGCAGGGATTTGCAACATAAAGTGCGTGTGCGACCCATAATGTGCTCGGGATATGTTTTGAGTTTATGTTTGAATTGATTTTGACGAAATTGAAATGTTGAATCGCATTACACTTAAAGCGTTTTTTAGAAAAATATTTTACATCTTTTTAGCAAAAAAAGCTCAAAATTTGCTTTTTCAGTCAAATTTGATTTCAGATTTTAAAATTATTCCCCTACTTTTGCATTCCTTAAAAAAAATATGGGTAAACAACCACTGATTAAACAAGACGGCGTTATTACGGAAGCCTT
Source organism: Chitinophagaceae bacterium (assembly GCA_044234005.1). Lineage (GTDB taxonomy): Bacteria > Bacteroidota > Bacteroidia > Chitinophagales > Chitinophagaceae > OLB11. The sequence goes on from JBIIJE010000112.1 coordinate 7,677, forward strand.
GAGCAATGCAATGTTTCGGGTACGTCTTGAAAACGGTCATGAGGTTATTTCAACTATCTCTGGTAAAATGCGTATGCATTACATCCGAATATTACCAGGTGATAAGGTAGGAATAGAAATGAGCCCATATGATTTAACAAGAGGAAGAATCATATTACGCTATAAATAAAACAAGTTATGAAAGTTAGAGCAGCCATTAAAAAACGCAGTGCCGATTGTAAAATTGTACGTCGCAAAGGCGTTTTGCGCATTATCAACAAAAAAAATCCACGATTCAAACAACGTCAAGGATAAAAAACTGGATTGATTAATATAATAATCTTCAATCGAAAACAAACAATAACAAAAATTAATAATTAAAAATACATAATTAATAATAATGGCTCGTATATCAGGTATCGACTTACCGAAAAATAAAAGAGGAGAAATTGGTCTTACTTATATCTATGGAATAGGTAAATCTACAGCAAATGCAA